>DVNR01000057.1 GCA_018714205.1 Candidatus Aphodousia faecipullorum | reverse complement strand
AATTTTTTTAAGAAATGCTATGCAGGTTTTTTTAGCTCAGCCGAGGGGTTTTTGTGCCGGCGTCAACCGGGCAATTGCGATCGTGGAAAAAGCTCTGGCTGTTTACGGTCGGCCGATTTATGTTCGCCATGAAATCGTTCATAACAAAACCGTTGTGAATGACTTGAAAGCAAAAGGGGCGATTTTCGTAGAACATTTGAGCGAGGTCCCTGACGGTGCCACGGCTATTTTGTCAGCTCACGGTGTTCCTCAAGCAGTTAAAGACTATGCCGCCGGTCGGCGCTTGCGTATTTTTGATGCGACCTGCCCTTTGGTGATGAAAGTGCATCGGGAAGTGGTGCGGATGCACAACGACGGCCTTTCCGTGATTGTAATTGGACATAAAGGACACGCTGAAGTTGAAGGGACGATGGGTCAGGTAAACGGCAATATTTATCGTGTTTACACCAACGAGGAAGTGGACTCGTTACGGGTTCCGGATCCAAATAAAATTGGTTACGTCACTCAAACGACCCTTTCGACAGACGAAACCAAGGAAGTGATCGCCAGACTGAAAAGTCGTTTTCCAGCCATTCGCTCTCTATCAGCGGCGGATATTTGCTATGCCACGCAAAGCCGTCAGGAAGCAGTCAAAAAATTGGCTGCGCAAGTTCAATTGGTTTTGGTTATTGGCTCCAGCACCAGCTCAAATTCGAAGCGCTTGCGTGACATCGCTCAAAAAGCGGGTGTCAAGGCGTTTTTAATCGATAGTGTTGCCGATGTCGAGCCCTCTTGGTTTGATGGAGTCGATCGGGTTGGCTTAACGGCGGGGGCTTCAGCTCCAGAGCATTTGGTGCAAGGTGTCGTGGATTATTTGAAAGTTCGTGGAGAAGTCAGCGTGGTGACCATGCCGGGCGTCGCCGACCGAATCGCATTTCCTCTTCCGGCAGGATTGTAAAAGAGAACAAAATGGCAAAGGATAAACACCAGAGTGCAACCCCGGCCACCGATTGGCTCAAGGCGCACAAAATTTCATTTGAATCCCTCTCTTACGAGTATGTTGATCACGGCGGCACCGCCAAAGTTGCCGAGGTTTTCGGACTGGATCATCATGCGGTCGTGAAAACGCTCATTATGGAAGACGAGCACGCAAAACCATTGGTGATTTTGATGCATGGTGACTGCGAAGTAAGCACCAAGAATTTAGCTCGTCAGATTGGTGTCAAACACATTGCGCCATGTAAGCCCGAGCAAGCGCAACGCAATAGTGGCTATCAGGTCGGAGGCACCTCACCCTTCGGAACTCGCAAGCGCATGCCGATTTATGTTCAAAAAACCATTTTGGATTTGCCGAGCATTTATATCAACGGTGGGCGTCGGGGTTTCATTGTGAAAATTTCTCCGTCCGTTTTGCTTGACCCGTTGGGGGCCAAACCGGTGGATTGTGCTAATGCAGATTAAGTTGCGCTATAGGAAATGCGATTGCAGATCCTTTGGCAAATAAACGGCCAGCGCTTTAACGAGTTCTTGAACCTTTGTGCCGGGGGCAATTTGGGAAGGCTGGCGGTTTTTGTTTTCTCTTAAAATTCGCTCAGCGTGCCGGATTGCCAATTTTGGGTTCCCGATTTCTAGGAGTTCCTCAAACAATCGGGAATCATTTTTCCGATAAGAGCCAAGTCCTCGTTTTTTAAAATTCTCATTTAAATTTTTCAGATAAATGCTTCGATGGTTATTGGAGCTATAAAGAGAAAAATGCAGCAAAAGCCAGAATTCAAAACATTCGTTGCTCCAAATGCTATGAAAACGCAATTGACGGTATTTTCGGTTGAGTTCTTCAATTTTTCTCGACACGCCGTTGAAGTGTTCGATAGGAAAGTCATCTTTATCGAAAACACACCAAATGTGTGCCTTTTGTAGCTTTCTAGCATTAATAATCGTTAATGCCGATTTCAGGACGCCTTGCGTGTCACCACAGTGTGGAAAGATTTCAATCATCTCTTCATAAATCGGACACGTTTCAATGGCTTTCTTGAATCCTCTGAAATAAAGCGGCTCAGTTTTGTCGCCTTCGCAAAAGATCAGATGCTTTGCAGAGCGAAGCACATAGCGATCGGGAATTCTGGAGTTTTTCCAATCTTTAGTTGACATCTTGATGTTTATTGGGGTTAATGGGTCCGAATAGGCCCTCTTCATAGGCTTTGCGCAAGTTTTTTCTGACCTTTGAAAAGTCTTTTTCTTTAAATTCAGCGAGTGAGTAACAAAATGGGGAGCTATATCGCGGATAAAGGATAATCCAAATTTCGTCCGGGCGTAATTTTGCCGAGTTGAGGAAAGCAGAGTTGTCAGTCGAAATGATCAATTGAACGTTTTTGGGATTGTTCTTAGTGTGAGAGATAGTTTCAATTAAGCGATCCAGCTTGCTCGTTTCCAGTGTCGATTTCATGTCTAAACTTAATAAGTAAAGGGTCTGAGAAAGTGATTCGTGGGGTTTGCGGTGCATGAATTCATCGCGATTTTTGATCCAACAAATGCCGTTAAAGAAATTTCGGATTGAAGCTAATTGTGGATGACCGCTTTTCAAAAGCTCAGTTAGCACCGCTTTTTTGTGGTTGAGGAGGGAATTGCAGAGCTCTTGACTCAAAGAGTCCATGATTTGAACATCATTGGCGTGGCGCTCAAAAATGACGTTTATGTGATCCTGATCGCAACGTTTGAGCGCTAAGCTTTCTTCAACGATATCACTCTTTTCAAATCTCAAACGGTAACGGTATTCGCCATGAGTGTTTTGTAAATACCATTCAAAAAAAGTCTCATCGAATGACTTTTTGTATTCAGAAACTAGTTTGCCTTCAATGAACTGACAAAATAGGGAAATGCTTGAAAACAAATCCTCAGAGACGTGTCGGTTTTGATCAATTAAAAAAGCGATGGGCAAAACGGCCAGTCCATGATCATCACGAGCTGGGTGTTCGGCATGGCGGCCCAGTGGCGACCAGTCCAAGCGAATCGGAGAGGTGATGCAGCCAAAGCCGGAGACAGTCAATTGGGTCAACATTTTTGATGTATTGCAAAAACGCCCGCGGCAAGCCGTGGGCGCTTCATCTATCCAATATCAGCGGCAGCTTCTTTTAACTGCCAGCGAGGTTTGACATTAAATCGCAGATTTTTGAAATGGAGATTAATCTCGTCTTGCGACATGTGTTTAATTCGGGCTAGACCGGCTGTGGCGATCATGGCTCCATTGTCTGTACAAAGTTTGATAGGCGGGAAAAATACTTTCATGCCGCGTTTTGCGGTTTCTAGGCGCAACCTTTCACGTAACTGTTTATTGGCGCTCACACCACCGGCAACGACAAGCGTTTTCAATTTTTCCTGCTTTAGAGCCTTAATAGCTTTTGTGGCTAACACGTCCACCACAGCATCCACAAATCCGCGCGCTAAATTTGCGCGAAATTCTGGGGCATTGGCATCGGGGGCCTTTTGCACTGCCGTGAGAACAGCCGTTTTAAGACCGGAAAAACTCATGTCTAAATTCGGGGCGTGAAGCATTGGACGAGGAAGGTCAATCACACCACTTAGACCTTTTTCAGCCAAGGCAGAGACTCCGGGACCGCCGGGGTAGCACATGCCGAGTAGCTGAGCGGTTTTGTCAAAAGCCTCTCCGACGGCGTCATCCAATGTATCGCCTAAAAGCTCGTATTGTCCGAAGCGGGTGACCTTCATAATTTGCGTATGGCCGCCCGAGACGAGCAGGGCAATGAATGGAAATTGTGGAGCGGGATCGGCTAAAAGGTTCGCAAGAAGATGCCCCTCCATGTGATGAACGCCGATTACCGGAATGTCCAATGCAAAAGCTAACGCATGCGCGACACTGACGCCAACCAGCAACGCTCCGGCTAAGCCGGGTCCTTGAGTGACTGCGATAGCGTCCAGATCAGCTTTTGTTTTTCCAGCTTCTTCAAGCACCTGTTCAATCAAAGGGATGACGCGACGGATATGGTCACGGCTAGCCAGCTCAGGGACAACGCCGCCATAAAGCTTATGCATGTCAATCTGGGTATGCACCGCATGGGCGAGCAGCCCCTTTTGATCATCAATTAAGGCGACGCCGGTTTCATCGCAGGAAGATTCCAATCCAAGAACGAGCATAAATTAAAGAAATTCATTAAAATCAAACAGTTGAAAGAAAATTTCGTATTATTTTCATAAAAATACGTTGGAAAATTTTCTTTTAAGCGTATTTTATGCGAAAATACGCAACTTTCGGAGATCGATGAGAGCGGCCCCGAATGGTTTCGCTCGCCGATCAGATCGGTAAGTCATTACCGCAACCCCTTTTTTATACAGGTAAGGTGCCTGATGCCCACTATTCGTGTTAAAGAAAACGAACCGTTTGAAACCGCCCTTCGCCGTTTCAAGCGCACCATTGAAAAGAGCGGTCTGTTGACCGAATTGCGTGCCCGTGAATTCTATGAAAAGCCCACGGCCGAACGTAAGCGCAAGAAGGCTGCTGCCATCAAGCGTCATTACAAGCGTTTGCGTAGCCAAATGCTTCCCAAGAAGCTCTACTAATGGCGGGTTTTTAATACCTGGTAGAGTGTCGTTGTCGTGACACTCTGCGCGATCCCGGTGTGGGGTCGAAAGCACGCGTACAAGGCTCTATCAGAACAGAGTGTTGTGCGCGTGTTTTTTTCTGTATGCTTTTATCCACTTTACAAGGAGGCGGTGCCGGTTGTTTGCGCACCGAAAAATAATGACGATAAAAGAACAAATCATGGCCGACATGAAGGCCTCGATGAAAGCTCATGACAGCGCTCGGTTGAGCGCGATTCGCATGCTCATGGCTGCCATTAAGCAAAAAGAAGTTGACGAACGCGTCGTCTGTGGCGATGCGGAGATTACGGCGATTATTGCCAAATTGGTTAAGCAACGCCATGATTCCATTGAACAGTATCGAGCGGCGAATCGCATGGATTTGGCGGATAAAGAATCGGCTGAGATTGATGTGTTGTCGGCGTATTTGCCCAAGCCTTTGAGTGAAGAGGAGATTCTGGCGATTATCGATGAAGCGATTGTCGCAACAGGAGCAAGCGGCATGGCGGCCATGGGTAAAGTGATGGGGATGATCAAACCGAAGCTGACCGGTCGAGCTGACTTGGGAAAAGTCTCAGCGTTAATTAAGCAAAAGCTGACGGCTTAATTTCGACTTCTCGGTAAGAGGGCGCAATGATTCCAGAAAGTTTTATTGAAGAGGTGCTGTCACGAACCGATATCGTGCAAGTGATTGGTCGGTACGTGAAGTTGCAGCATAAGGGAGCCAACTGGATGGCTTGCTGTCCTTTTCATAAAGAGAAAACGCCCTCTTTCTCTGTCAATCCCGCGAGACAATTTTTTAAGTGTTTTGGTTGCGGGGAGAAGGGAACAGCGATTACCTTTTTAATGAAGTATAAGGGACTCACTTTTCCCGAGGCCATTAAAGAGTTGGCCGACAACCTTGGCATGGAAGTGCCCGAAGATCCGAGTGCCAAGGTGCGTGAGGCGGCTGCTCGTACATTAACTGATTACTTGGCGCAAGCAGCCGCTTTTTATCATGAAAATCTTTTTCGAGATCGTGGCACGATCGAGTATCTGAAAGGGCGTGGCATCACAGAGGCGACGGCGCGAAAATTCCAATTGGGGTTTTCGCCTGATGCTTGGCAAGGACTTGAAAAAGTATTTCCAGGCCAAAGTTATTTTGACTCCAAGCTTGAAGAAAGCGGTTTAGTGATAGCCAAAGAAGACGGGCATCGTTACGACCGATTCCGCAACCGGGTAATGTACCCTATTCGCAATCCCCGTGGGCAAGTGATTGGATTTGGCGCTCGCACAATGGTTCCTGGCGAGGAGCCTAAGTATTTGAACTCGCCTGAAACACCTGTGTACCACAAAAGTCGTGAGCTTTATGGCCTCTATGAAGGTCGAGACGCAATTCATAAAAAGGGTCGGGCCATTGTCTGTGAAGGCTATATGGATGTCATACAGATGTCGCAAGCAGGTTTTGAAGAAACTGTTGCGGCCTTAGGGACGTCTATTACACCTGAGCATGTGAAAAAACTTTTCCAACTTTCGGACAATGTTTATTTTTCATTTGACGGCGACGCCGCAGGTTTCAAAGCGGCGCGGCGCGCCATGGAGTCAACCCTTTCCACAATTATGGACACACAAACCGCTCATTTTGTGATTCTGCCTCAAGATGAAGATCCGGATAGCTTGATTAAAAAGCAAGGTGCACAAGCCTTTGAAGCGCAGCTCTCTGCCTCTTTCCCACTCTCTAAATTTTTTGTCATGGATATCGTTCGAGAGGTCACGGCAGGACGGGGGTTGCGTACAGCGGAAGAAAGAGCTCAGGCGGTTTCGATCGCAAAACCACTTTTGCAACGCATGACCGCGCAGGCGTTGCGTCAACTTTTGGTTCAAGAGTTTGCAGCCGCCGTACGGATGGACCCAGGTGAGTTGGCTGCGCTTTGCGGTGTGACGCTTGTCAAAGAGACTTCGAGATCATTGACGCAAAGCACGACTGCTGGCTACGGCCGTGACGTTAATCAAAAGGAGCGCTTTAAGCGTCCATTGAAGCCGGTCACCACCGGGCCTGTTTTTGCAAATATCAAACGCCGTTTATTGCAGTGCCTTTTGGTGCATCCCCAATGGCTTGTAAAGTACTCAGATCGCATCGAAGACGAGCTTTTGGATACCGTTGATGAGTATGAAGAGGCCATTGTTAAGTTATGGCACTTGGCAACCGACCACGTGCATAAGACTGCCGATGATAAAGGCGAGCATTTGACGACCGGCTACTTGCTTTCATTTCTGCAAAACGATCCCTTGTATGAAAAGTTGGTCGAACTTGTTGATCAAGAAGCCACGCTTGAAACATCAGCCGATGTTGCCGAGTATGAAATAAAATGCGCCTTTTTGAAGTTGGAGAAGGCTCGGTTGGATGCGATGATCATGGAACTTCTCGCAATGGAGGAGCGTGGGGAGCCGGTTGACTCGGAATTCATCGGGCGCCTTTTTAAACGTCGTCAACTGATTCACCAGTCCCTTGTGCAGGAAAGCACGGAAGCTGTTGATCGAATAATGGACTCGGTTTTAAGTTAGTTAAACCGATTCCTCTTAGCCTGTTTAGTCTAGGGGTTTTTCCGTAATGGGTTGTTTTTTCGCTTGTTTCGACTGACATTTGAGCATTGAATGTCTCTATAATTTCCAGTCTCGGCGGATTCTCCCTTCAGATTCTCAATCTTGTGATCCGCTTACTGGACGCAATTTGACCACTCAGTCTTTTTGTGATGTCGCTCACTTTGTTGTTTCTGTCCGAACGATGGATGGAAAAAAGTGGTGTGTAGTATGGCAACACGCAAACGTAAAAGCGCGAAAAGCGAGCAATCATTATCGGTGAGCACAGCGGCAGCTGAAGCGACCATTGATATTCTTTTTGATCAGCCGGCTCAGATTCATGCGCCGGATCCAAGTATCCTCCCCAAAGCCAGCAATACGAGTTCTAAAGCGATTCGGATTCGCAATACGCTAAAAAAAGCTTATGAGGACGAAAGCAACTCAGATCGGTTGAAAAAACTTCGCGAGTTGATTGTCAAGGCAAAAAAACTCGGTTATGTGACGTATGAGGAGCTAGCTGATGTGGCTCCTGAATCGGCCGATGAGAGTGAAGCCGTTACGCAATTGGAGCATGCTTTCGGTTTTTTAGGCATTCAAGTGTTGGATGAAGTGCCTGCCGATGATGAGATTTTGCTTAATGACTCGCCGTTGGCGTTAGTTGCTGATGATGACGATGAGGATGAAGAGGATGTTCTGTCGCTGGTTGAAAGTGATGTGTCACGCACCTCAGATCCGATGGCGATGTACACGCGGGAAATGGGTGCTGTTGCGCTCTTGACTCGTGAAGAGGAAGTCAGACTGGCTCGACGAATTGAAGAAGGGTTTCAAGCGATGGTTGAAGCCGTTGCGGATAGTCCGGTTGCGTTGAAGGCATTGATTGATATGGCGCACAATGTGCGCGATGATGAGGTTAGTGTTGAGGCGTTTGTTGACGGCATTACTGACGACACTATTGAGATTGTTCCCGATGAAGAGGAGACAGCTGAAGAGGGCTTACAAGATCAATCCGATAGCGAAGATGCAATAGACGATTCGGCTGAGTTTTCAATTGGTGCTTCAGCGATGAGTGACGAGCAATTGCAACAATTAAAGACTCGTTCACTCGAAGTGATGGAAACATGCGAAGGGTATTACAACGCCATGATGTTGTTACCCGT
>DVNR01000056.1 GCA_018714205.1 Candidatus Aphodousia faecipullorum | reverse complement strand
TACATGGCGCAAAGCTTTGGTTGATCAAAACCGGTTTGATACTTATTGGCAACTAACAAAACTTGGTAGTCATCGGAATCAAACTTTTCAGGAAGTTTCTCCTCGCTAAAACCATTCATTCCGGCCTCGGTGTATTCAGTATCGCCATCTTCTTTAATCGTTACCTTTCCAGAAAAAGCTACCAAGGCTTTAATGTTAGTATAGTTATGATTGGTCACGTATTCTTCAAAGGCTTGTTTGTATTTCACTGCCTCTTCACGAGAGGACGTGATAACCATCGCCTTGGCCGTACCACCCAATTCGTGGCTAATAGAAGTGCGGAAATGCTCGATGATGATTTCAACACGCTGGGCAATGTTGGTTTCATGTAGGGATACAAAGCGTGCAATTTGACGTTTTGCGTCAGAAGTCTTTAATTGTGGATCGTCTTTTATGGCCTTATTGAGCTTATAGAATGTCGAATATTCTGTGTAATTGGTTAACACGTCCAAAATAAAGCCTTCCTCGATCGCTTGCTTCATGGAATACAAGTGGAAAGCTTGACGATGACCATGTTCATTAGGCGTGCCAAAAAGTTGTAAAGGTCGTTGCTTTCGGTGTCGCTGTGAACGCAAATACCGACATATTAGGTTGTTTGCCGCTTTTCTTTATTTGTTCAGTGATGACATCTTCAGTGCTCTTGAATTCTTTGTCATCTTTATTCAATGTATGAGTAAGCGCAGCCACGTTCAGGCCTGAGGTAGAAGAGTGTGCCTCATCAATGATAACGGCGAATGTGCAATCCTTCAGTGACGCTACGCTATCCAAAATGTAAGGAAACTTCTGAATCGTCGTGCCGATAATCTTCGTTTTTTGCTCTAACGCAAGGCGAAGATCTTGTGAGGAGCACCGATCATCAATCACACGAATGACGCCGCTTTTGTGATCCAAGCGGCGGACGGCTTCTTGTAATTGGCGGTCGACCACAATTCGGTCTGTCACAATTAAAACGGTGTCATAGACTATCTTGTCTTGAGTGTCGTATTGAGATATCAGACGATGAGCAAGCCAAGCGATGGAATTCGTCTTCCCGCTGCCAGCTGAGTGCTGAATCAAATAGTTGCAGCTTGTTCGATTTTGACGAACATCTGCGAGCAACTTTCGAACAACATCAAATTGATGAAAACGCGGGAAAATCAACGTTTCCTTAACTTTAAGCTTCCCCGTATACGGATCTGGTTTTTCTGTTCTCTCTACGTAGATAAAGTTGCTGATTAAATCAATCAGGGAATCCTTCTTGAGGATGTCTTCCCACATGTACGAAACACTGTACTTACCTTCCACAATAGGATTGCCTGCACCTGAATCAATGCCGGTGCCTTTGCCAATATTAAACGGTAAGAAATAGGTTTTTTCGCCCTCAAGCCTTGTCGTCATTCGAACTTCGTTCAAATCCATTGCAAAGTTCACGAGCGTGCCGGATTTAAAGAGGAACAAACGATTTTTTGGATCACGATGCGTACGATATTGCTCAACAGCATCGTCAATGTCTTGACCTGAGGTATTGCTCTTGAGTTCAAAAGCCATGATGGCCAAACCGTTTAAGAATACAACAAGATCAATGCGTTCTTTTTCACTGATGACCACCTCTTCCATCACTGAAAAGATGTTCTGTTCATATAGCTTCAGAAGCTTGGGATTCTTGAGGCTTGCAGGCTTTTTGTACATCAGGCAAAAATCTTGGCCCTTGCCTAGCTCGATACCGTACTTGAGCACATGAAGAAGACCACGATCGGCAATCTTTGCATTGATTGTGTGCTGATTAAAATCTCATCAGCCTTTTCTTTATGGATCTTACGAAACGCCGCGATTTTTTCTTCCTGAGTTGTTTCGAGGAATTTGATCAACAATTCCGTATCCATGGCAAGATGCTGCGCGTAATGCTTCTTCGCATCGCGAACCACATAGCCATTATTGGTTTCTAGCTCATTTAAGATGAACTTTTGAAAATCGTAACGTTCACTAATAATCGTTTTCATAGCACGCCTTTTTACGTCGGTACGGCTTTCTTACCGGTCACGTATTCGTAGATGATAGATTGCTTATATTGTGCCAAGACTTCGAGTTGTTTTTGTTTTTCGCCTACCACAAGTTCAATATCAGCACACCTTTCGCTCAGATACTCGGAAATATGACGCTGTTCTTCAACATTAGGAATAATTAGTGGTACGTTATCCAAATTTCGTTGAGACAACTTTGGTTGAGCCGATCCTGTAATGAAATTCGTGTAATCCACCGCTTCAAGTAAAAATGCAAAATACTCATAATCATTCTTCGGAGGTACTTTTAGAATATGAGCATGATTATTTACCCAAAATTTGCCTGAAGCTTTGTATATAAGCGGCAAATTTCGCATCAATAGGTTTGCCCCATCCTCTCCAATAAGCAAGACAGTATCATTAACATTGAAGTCGTCAATCTTGTCAATTACACCAGAGGCACCGTAATAATCATAAAGACCGTGTTCATTCTTTCGTTTTTCAGCACTAATTGGCTCGCGAAGATAATCCAAATTCAAAATCTCATTTTTAAGACGGGTTGTTTTCCAATGTATTGGAACTTTGCCAATCCACTCAACCCCACTATCCTTCATCTCAACATTTGGATCAAGCCCCTTAGTCACCGCTTCAGTAATCACCGACTTCTTGTACTCTTGGAGCGTTTCGATTTGCTTTTCGATGTCAGCGGTCAAGGAGTCAATTTCGGAGCATTTGGCATCCAGGAAATTAGCTATCGAGATTTGTTCCTTCACAGGTGGACACGGGATCTTAACATTGCCAAGTTGCTCCTCATTCAATGAATGTCGGAGATTCTTAGCTAAATGCAAAAGCTCTTTCGTAAAGTCAAGATTTAAATAATAGTAGTAATAATAGGGTGCATAACCGTTTTTATCCAAAACAAATTGACTATATGCAGGGCTACACAAACCATCATTTTTGATCAAACCAATGCAACGAGGTGTCACATCAATATCAAACAGGCACATTAATAAATTACCTTTTTCGATAAACTGATATCCATCAAATGTCGTTGGCATTTTTCCTGAAGGATTTCCCAAATTCCTAACAATTACACCCTTTTGTGAAAGAGACAAAATGGTATCACCGTTATAAGTAGGACGAATATTCTTTATCTTTTTCATCACATATTTGTTTGGAATAACTCTCCAAGAGATCGGAATTTCCCCAATCCAATCAACCCCGCTATCTTTCATCTCACGAGCTGTCATATCACACCTCTTTGAATAGATTGGCAATACGAGCACTCACTGAAGCCTCAAGCTCAACAAAGCGTTGAGCAAGCACTTCACTTTTTTCAGGCTGTTGATACTTATAGAAATAACGTGTAAACGGAATTTCAGCGCCGGTCTTAATCACAGGTTTCTTGGCATCGGCCTTTTCTTCCCAAAATGCCTTGGCATCCGGCACATGTGGCAACACTTCACGGGCCATGTATTCGTCAATTGACTCTTCAAACTTTACGATCTCAGTATCCGCCGTCACTTTGTCGTATAAAACGTGACCTTTTTTATCCGTTTGTATGTCGGCATTTTTATCCATGACAGACAGGCCGTCAGCAATTTTCACCAATAACTTCTTATCAATCTCACATGGTGCAAGAACCTTCTTCAACACAGGCTCAAAAGACTGGGGATTGTTATAGATCACATCTGAAACATTCTGTCGAAGTGTTTCAACGATGTTGTTGAATTTCGGTTGGTTAGCTTCTAAAGCCTCCAACTTCTTCTTATCTTTAGAAGAAAGTTCTTCGGTAGAGTTGAGATACTCCCAATGTTTTGCTTCATCATAGAATGAACTCAAAGAACCGGAATTGATCATATTTTCGATTCGCTCTTCTGTAATGCCATAACTACGTTGTAACGGTTGCATCACCGTGTATTCGCGATACATAAACTCTTCGTTAGGGAAAATTTTGCAAAGCTCATTTTCCTCAAAGTTTGCATAGAGTTCAGTAATCGCTTTGCGATTTTCGGGTGTTATTTCGTTGCGCTTATTACCCAGTGCCTTACGCAACTTCTTATAAAGTCCAGTTGCATTAATTAATTGAACCTTTCCCCTACGTTCTTCGCGTTTATTTTTGGAAAGAACCCAAATATAAGTTGCGATACCGGTGTTGTAGAACATATCGGTTGGCAAGGCAATAATGGCCTCAATTAAATCTTGTTCAAGCAGCCAACGTCGAATTTGGCTCTCACCGGACGCTGTACCACCTGTAAATAAAGGGCTGCCATTTTCAATAATGGCTGCACGACCTACTTGGTCATCCATCTTGTTAACGGCCGACTGAAGGAAAAGAAGTTGAGCGTCTCCAGATCCCGGAAGACCTGCGCCCCATCGACCCGCAAAGCCTTTGGCGTGTTCGGCACGAACCGCCGCTTCCGCTCCTTCTGGAGCATCTTTACCGCCCCAAGGTGTACCGAAAGGAGGATTTTCAAGCACAAAACGCATCTTATGCTCTGGAAAAGCATCTCCTTTAAATGTGTCCTGTTTGCGGATATTTTCAGCAGACTGACCCTTGATGAGCATTTCAGCGACACAAATCGCATATGATTCATCATTAACGTCTTGACCAAATAGTCGAATATCGGCAGTTGAGTTAAAACGACGGATATAGTTATAACTTGTCGAGAGCATGCCCCCCGTGCCACAAGCTTGGTCAAGAATTGTTATGACTTTACCGTCTTGGAAGATGTCATCGCAACCTTCTGCAAGAAGAATTGAAACCATTGTCTTAATGATGTCACGACCCGTGTAATGGTCGCCGGCCTCAGCGTTTTCAGAAAATCTGCGTATCAAATCCTCGAAGATATATCCCATTTTCACATTGTCGACGGATTGAGGATTTAAATCGAGCGAAGCAAAACCTTGAACGACAGAAAACAAACGATCGTTGGTTTCCATCTTGTCAATTTGCTTGTTGAAATCAAGTTTTCTAAAGATCTCTTGAACGTTATCTGAAAACCCCTCAATATAAGCCTTGAAGTTGGCAGCAATATTGTTTGGATCGTTGAGAAGCTCTGTCAACGAGAATTCACTTGTGTTATAAAACGAGAAGTTAGAAAGGCGTTGTAAAAGCTTAGAAGGTATTTCAGGATTTTCTTTGTAAGCGGTTAAGACCTTTTCTTTGGTAGCTTCCAAGGCACATTCTAATCGACGGATGATGGTCATCGGGATGATCACATCCTTATACTTGTCGGATTGATAAGCACCACGAAGACGGTTGGCAATAGACCAAATAAAGTTGACTTCGACTGTAATGTCAACAGGATCATCATCCCACATTGGGTCAATTTTTTTTAAATTCATAGAAATTCTCTTTGATCAGTTTAGTTGATATCTTTATCCCTTTAAACGTTATTTTTTGGGCCAATCCATTTCAGCTTGATAAAGTTTATTTTGCATTTCCAAAATTTCTCTCTTGATTCTAATTTGTTCTCGGTGAAGTTTTTTTTCGTATAGTAACTCATCTTGTGATGGAATTTTGACTGGTAATCCGGTCACATCCGATATTTTGAGCATACGAATTGTTGTCCCTAGTGAGAATGATTCAAAATATTTCTGAACAATTCTCGTCTTCAAATATCTAAACGAATATTCAGGTGAATATTCTTCCCACTTATAGGGCTTTAATCGAATAATGACTATAGGTGCATTCTGATCAATTTTAAATAACGACCTATTTAATATCTTATGTAAGCAACATAGAGCAGTCTGGACCTTCTCAGGGCCTGTACAACCTTCATCTGACAAATTAGAACATTTTTGTTGGATCACTACGAGGTTGGTTATTGCCATCGTTTTATTTGCAATATTTGTTGTGCAAATCGCTGCTATTCCATATGGTTAATCCACAATGATTGCAGTGCCACGCTGGAGGTGGACAAGCTGGCTCAATGCAGCAACCGTAAAGATATTCATTGCCCTTTAGACGAGAAAAGACCGGATAACCGACAATAACGTCAACAATTTCTGACGAATGACAGAAGGGGCATTGCTTTGGTCTTCTCTCCAGATCTAATCGAAAGAAATAGACTTTGCCGTCGTTTTCCCGCCAATACGGTTTGCCACCCGGCTTACCCCAATCGTCAAATCTTAAATCCTTTGTCAGTTTCAACAAATTGTCCGGCAATGGATGCGTTTCTAAATACTCAAAGAAAATTCCGGCTAAATCCCGCGGCCAACCTAACAAGTCATCCAGTTGGGTGCATGAAGCAGACTCACGGAAAAATTCGGGATTTAATTGCAGTTCGTATATTCTTGGGTGATTTTCTGGAGATGGATAGCAACCATAACGGTAACTATTAAAAATATGTTCGTAATGGCAGCAATCCGTAATCATGTAAGGACTAAACGACTGTTTAAATAATGTTTTAATCAGGGGTTCATCCAACTTTTTGTTGTAAAGCAGATTCAAATAGTGGGCTTCCCTCCCCTGTTCATCCAGATCCCAAATGAGATTTTTGGGATCTATTTCACCAGAGAGTATTTTTCTGATCAGGCATGCCAGTAAAAACCTGACACTTTTACTTGTCGTTTGAATGAAATAAGAGAGCCCGTCGGCATTCATCTTCCTTCCCCTTGCCAAAATTTATTCATTTTCCCAACCCATATTTCAATTTAAGACACATAAGGATTATTGTTACTAATTTAACTGAGAATTTTCCACAAATTTGTTCTTTCAATTGATATTTCTTCCAGATAAGCTCCTGAACATGCGCTTTCGGTCCCCCCTTATTTCCTCAACATCATTCGTCTCACCCACCTTTCATTGTTTTCAAAGAAATATTGTCTTGGTACGTTGTTCCTTTTGCTCTGCCTATCTGATAAGAGACTGCCTAGCACGTTTTGCGTCACTTTTTGATGCATCGAAAACAACATGAAATTCCTCTAATTCTTTGTCCCAACCACCGATAGGTTCCACCCTCTGTTTTGCTACTAAGTTCTTATAATTTCTGTGTCGTTCAAGTGGATTCGAATATCATTTTCAACAAACGCCGGGGACATTCAATGAGATATTCCAGCAATTTCGATAAATCAAAATTCCAGGCTCATAAAATCGTGGATAGAAAACGAACCAAGGTCGCGGAATTGCATCTGAATTTGCTGGATTTGCGTCGTCACTACTTCGGGAAAGGACGGTTTTCCTGCACCGGATGTGTTGTGATCCCTACCGAGGCCAGTAGCGACGAAGATCTCGCTCAACTCTTGCGAGATCTTCCTCGACTAAAAAAACAACGTTTGAACTATGTCCTAGAACACCTTGACAGATATTTCTTGGAAGCCCAAATGGTCATCACCGGGAGAACCACACAAAAAAAGTACTCCTGTGAAACTCTGCCAATCAACGACATTAAATCTGACGATTTAAAGAGATACGGCAGTGCTATCAAATCCCGAGCAACCATCCTTGGCAATGATTTAGTCAAGCAAGCGGGAAAAACTAAATCAGCCGGGAAAAATCGCTTCGTGTTTGTCATTCATACCTTAAGGATGGCTACGACAAATACTCGGACGACACTTGGGCATATTAACAACGCTTTTGTCAAAGAACCTGTGAGTCTTGACATGACAAAAGAAAAGCATCATTTTGAACCATCTTCGATCTTCCAAAGTGCTCAACTAACCTGCGCAAGCGTACCAAAAAGCCCCTAAGTCAGGAACTTAGAGGCCTTAATTTATGCATGTAACGGTTGTTTTAGAGTTTACCAGCTTCAATTGCTTGCATGATACGGTCAATAATACACCAGACAATTTTCGCTAGTTCACCGCCATCTTGTGAGCTCATTGCATCCATCCACTTTTGTTCGTCTAAATTTAGAGGAAAGAACGCCAAGTCTGTCGGGACAGTTTCTGTCGCCTCTCTACCCCAAACCCACCATGGCCACCATCGTTCAGGTGTATCACTTGCCTTAAATAACTTATTCATTGCTGAAGTAATATGGGCACGTTCCGTCTCATTCACCTGACCGTTAACATTAATGCCCCAATAAAAGTCACGCAACCGGCTTGGATGACTTTTCTCAAAGCTGATATACCAGTTTCTATTGGTCGGTTTAAACATGAAATGACAGCGAGTTCTTAATGTGTGAATGTCATCTCTTTTTTCAAAAACCACAGAACCTTTGTATTTTTGCTGGCATTGGTCCTGAAGCGCAGCGCAAAAATTATTCCATGAATTTTTTGATAGTTTCTCATAGGCTTCTGAAATGACTTTAGCTGAATTGATATTTTCTTTTATTAATTGTTCGATTTGATCATCAGTCATTTTCGATTCCCCTGCGATATTTTGTTTTAGATATTTTGCAAAAATTTCTACGAAATATCTCACATTAAGTGCCTGAGCTTTATGGGCGGCGACCAATAAGATAGTTCCCATCAACGAAAAACTCAGCTGAACTGTATGCTTCAAAATTTCTTCATCTTTGTAAGTGGAATACTCGGTTGGCTCATGATCACAAAGATATATTAAAAGCCAGTTTTGAAAACCCTGTTGTTGTAACGTTTCACCATAGCGAAATAGTTGTTTGTCTTGATCACTGGCCCACGGTTTATTTTCAATGCAAAGTGCGTTCTTTGAATCCCATAATAAAATATCCATTCGCCCGCTTTTTGAATCAGCGACTTCTGTGCTTACCATAGTATCCGAAGTCAATCGGAAAGATTCCGGTAACGGGTTGGATTCGCTGGCTTCTGAAATCGGAGACAATTTCCGAACAGTGTTACAGAATTCATCTAAAAATAATGTTCCTTGAGCATGAGAAGCCTTGGGATCGAAGAGGTAAGCTAAAATCTTGGAAATATCCAGTTCATTCAAGGATAAGAGCTCGATGGGAGAAAAGTCATCGGCCAATCGACTTTCGTAATTGCTTTTAACAAGCTTTTTAGCGTTTAAGTAGACTGCTATTTCCTTAAGGAGATTTTGCACTTCAATATTAGTCGTTATTGGCATTGCTGTATTTTTAATAGAAAGGCTGTTTTACGGGCGAATATAAATACTTAGAATTGGTATTATGTCACCTCGTTTAAACTTATTCGAGATCTCTTATTGCCAGGTCACACGTGTCAATAGGGCTTCTGGTCTGAATGTTCAGTAGATTGAAAATTCTTTCCCCAATGAGCGCACGTAGCCCAAACACGCGTACAAAAGAGCCCCTAAGCCAGAGACCTAGAGGCCCTTAAATTTATGCACCTAATGTCTAGAACAAATATCGCATGCCAACATTAAAGCGCCAATTTTCATCCACGCTACCCGAAGAGCTTCTTTCAAATTCAGCATAAGTCTTCAAATTTTGGTGAACTTGGAAGTCAGCGCCTACCCCGTATTCAACCCAGGTATCCTCGAAATCATCCGTCAGTTTGACAGAGCTGCCAGACTTAGTCGATGTAAATGACGTATCCAATTCACCTGTAAAGTCGTGCAATACGGAAGCCTTCGCATACAAACTAAGCTTATCTTTCACTGTCAAGCCACCACGCAATCCAACTCGACCAACCAAAGAATTGAAGTTGTCCTGTTCGACCTTGACACCGTTACTTGCCGTGAACCCATCTCCTTTCAAATAACCGTAGCTGATTCCAACTTGCGGTTCGACAAAGAATGTTTCATTAAACACAAACTTATGCCCAGCCTCAGCTGAGACGCTAAATCCATCGTTGTTGTAGTTGCCGGACATATTTTCAATATCAAAATCGACATCTAAGCGTGAGTATTTAGCAGAAAAGTCAAAGTAGACGCCCGTTCCAGAAATATAGGTGGCGTAAGCTCCGACGGTATAAGCCTGATGGTCTCCATCGCCTCCAAGCAAGTCATAATCACCGTCAGTGTACGAGAACGCCGCACCCAGTCTCCAGGATGGATTAATGGCACCGTCCGCACCAATTTCAACGGTGGTGTTTTGCGTTTTGGCTTCTCGCTTGCCGTACTCTAATTCAGAACCATAAACTCGTGCCCACGCTCCAACAGCGTCAGGATTATCTCGGATTTCCCCCATCCGTTCATGGAAGTCATCCATTTGATGCCGCCAGCCTAAAACCGATAATGATGCAGCGGCAAAGTAATCTTGCAACTTCGTGTTTTCAGTGCGAGAAATATTCCAAATCCCATTGCTATTGGTCGCATTGAGGGCACCGTAAATATCGCCCTGAGCAGCAGTCACAGAATCAACAACCGTGATCCCATTTTGATCATTGGCCACTGAGCTAAAGTCGCTAATCAGTTCCTCCGCGTTTCGGTAGCTATCGTTAACTTCCCCACTGGTGGAAACCGTGATAGAGCTATCCGTGGCCTTGCTACCAACTTCCACTTGTCCGGCATTAGGCGTTTCCGTGCTAATGACTAAAGATTTGCCTTCAAGACTGCCAACTTGGACTGTATCTTGATCACTTAATTTTTCAAGACTAATCAGACCGTCTTCTGAATGAACCTCACTGACCGTGCTGGTACCTGTTGGATTCCATTGTCCACCATTAAGGTCAAGGCTGATGGTGCCTTCACCAGCCAAAGTCGTTTGACCCTCAAGGTATGATCCCTGTCCAAGTGTTACATCAATTGACGATGCATTTTGAGCATATAAATCGCCGAGGACTGTTAATGTATGACTATCGTCCGACGATAGGATGATTCTTCCTTGCAAAGTGTCGCCGGTTAAATTTGAAGCAGAAACGCGAGCAGCCAATCCACCATTAGCGTCAATTACTCCACCATGAGCTGCGCTGATAGTGCCTCCGATTGCACTTAGCACAGAAGAAGTGGAAACGTCTGTTTTTCCTGACATTGAGGCGTTTAAAACGCTATTGAAGGTTGTCGATGCGTTATCTCTTACGAAAACAGCCGACATAAAGGCATCATTATTGGAAACAGCTATATTGGCTGCGCCGTTGACTGTGATTTGAGAATCATCGCGCGCTGTCAGACCATAAGAACCGACGTCATCGGATGCGTCTTCAGCGACATAATCCGAATGAACAGTCACGTTAAGGTCACCGGCGATTTCCATATCGGCATACTGAAACAGTGCGCCCCAACCTCTGTTGTTTCCAGCGACAGCTTCTAGTGTTAAATTGCCTGACACGGTGACTTGGTTGTGAGCATCGCTTTCACCAAGAATCTGCATTGCGCCTGCACTTCCGCTATCAGTTGTTTTAACATGAATTTCGGCAGTGCCCAGTTGAGCAGTATAGGAAGCGCCGTTCATCACTAACCCGGCGGTATAAGCATTGTCACCAGTTAAATTTAAGAATAAAGAATCCGTACTTAATGTCTTTTCAATGCTTTGATTGGTGTTGTCTTCAAGCAAAATCCCGTAAAAATATCCCTTGGACTGACCGGTAATTATTATTGACTGTGATGAAATATTTGGAGCTATCACTTGCGCAAAAATCCCATGCGCATTACTCCCTGAATTTATAGTGATGTTGATGGAATCAGAATTGATACTGTGAACAGACGCAGCGTTTGAATCATAAAGTAGGATGCCTGTATCGTATCCGGTTCCCCTTTTCCCCAAGGTTGCTGAGTCTAAGTCAAGATCAATATTGTCAACATTCATTGTTCCCTTTCCGGAACCCCAAAGACCTCTAATCTGGTTGTTGCTTGTAATGACTACTTTTAAATTTTTACTGGTTATGGTTCCGTTGTTGTAAACACCAATACTTTGGTCTAATGTGGAGTGATTCGTAATCGTGATGTCGTAATTGTTTCCTAAATCAAAGTCGCCCGATCCAAAGTTATAGACCGCTGCGATAAATCCAGAATCCCCCTCCCCAACGTTTTCGGTTGTTACAAATGAAAATGACCCCCCTTCTCCAAGGCTCAAATCACCTCCATTTCCATAAACTCCGTAATAGCCATTATTAGACAGGACTTCTGCTGTAATGTCCGTGACTAATTTATTAGTGACAGTTAAAGTTTCGCTTAGATACGCGCCATACCATGTGTCATTCGCATTAAACGTGACATTTTCATAGGTTGATGGTGTTGTCACATACAAGTCAGAGCCTTCAAAACTTTCGGCATAAGCAGATCCAGCAAACAAAGCAGTTAAGACCGCCAAAGATAATGCATTGAGTCTCATAGCATCCTCCTCTGGAAAGTTGGCCACTTTTTCATAGGATAACAAAGATTTTCATTTATAAGTTAATGAGTTATAAGTACTTAAAGCTATTTTTCAAGCCATAATTCTCATCTGAAAATGCTCTGCTACTTCTCTGGAACTGCACGGTACCTATAGAGATCCTGTTGAGTGGCAAATCGGCCTGATTGAGTAAAGGATAGAAAGGTCTTTGTATGGGCGATACCAACACAAAACGGGATCCTCATCCAACACCAAACCCGAAGCCGGATTTATTTACCAAGATCGGTAAGATTACCCAGCACCTCGATTAAGTTAGCAAAACACTCCTCAATGGAGTAGAGTTCAATTTCTGGAGCAAGCGAGGCAGTGTTTCTCATCATCCAGTCAGACATATCCCCGTACAATTCGTAGTTACTTGAAAAGACGGCAACGTCGTACCGTTCGACAATATTCCTTACTTTAAATAGTGGGGTTCCACGGTTTAACCCTAAGGCTTTAGCTTCTCGCGTTAAGGTCACGATTCAGCCGTTATTGTTGCTTAATACCACAACCGACCAATTTAAAAGATCCAACCTATACACGCTCGCACGATGCGTAAAACAAATTTCCGTCAATCAATGCGTACATGCTTATGTCATTCTCGTTGAAATCATCGGTTAAATAACGTAATTAAACACGCCGAAAAACATCCACTGCACCCCTTCTTTCGGATAGAGACTGGAGAGGTTTTCTGCCTTCAGATAAAAACCATCCAAGGTTTTGAGAAAGCGCCTGATGGTGTAACCGTAATCAATTTGCATGATAACAATATCGTTGTTTTTGAGTGTCCTGGAACGATCCACCACCATAAGATCTCCGTCACACATACCAACATCAATATCGACTGCCCGTAAATACGCAACACAAAGGTCGCCTGGGGAGTTTTCAATCAACAAATCACTGAAGTCCAACGTTTCTTTATAACTTTCTGCTGGAGAAGGGAAACCCACTTGGACTGAATATTCAAATAGTGGCACAGCCGCATGATGCACCGGCATAACAGCTTGAGCCCTCACTGACATGGATCGCTGGTTTTCTTTTAAATCAGTTAGGGCAAGCCATAGCTATTATCCGCCTACATTAGCTTTGAAGGTTTCTTTTTGTTCGGGTGTTACCCGATCGATAATTGTTCCTGCAACGCAGTTGTATTCTTAATTGATCTCTCCTCATGAGATTCGGTCGTGCTAAGAGTCTCCTCACAATTCAGGCTTAATTCGAATTTTTATAGAAGCACCCTTTTTGAAAGTTGCTTAACGGTTTCCTCTCCGCGTTTATCATAACGTTGTGTTGTAAGAATACTGGCGTGTCCCATCGCCTGCCGCACAACGTTCAGATCTCCCCCTAGTTCAAAAAGTCGTGTGGCATAGGTTCTTCTTAAATCATGAGGGGCAAAAACTTTCAGTCCAAATTCTTTCGCTCTAGTACGCAAAATTTTAAAAATCGCATCTTCCGTCAAGCGCTTTGCTAAATTGAGTTTGCCACCTTTAGATACTGAACAAAAAAGTTCTTCAATACCATCAGTTTCAACTCGGAGATCTCGCCAACGGATCACTCGTTGCCAGACCGCATCCGAGCAGTACACAGTTCGCTCCTTGTTCCCCTTACCCATCACAAGAATGGATTGCTCTTCGGCATTCAGAGACGAAGTTCTCAATGAAGCAATCTCCGATCTTCTGAGACCGCAACCAATTCCCAAGGCAATAATAGCGGCGTCCCTAATTCCCTTGGTATCAGACTTCATCTCACAACCAACAATGAGCCGAGAAGACTCAACAGGTGTTAAAGCTCGCCCTTTAGAAGCCCTAGAACCTCTTGCGCCCTTGATTGCTTGAATCACTGTGAACTCATGATCTGTCATTAAATTTGCCATCCAAGCTTGTCGGGCTACGCCTTTCAATACAGATAAAGCCAAATTGATTGTTGTTGGCGACTTCTTTTCAATTTCCCATTTTGTTTTCAAAGCCAGTAACTCTGGCTGACGGATTTTCTCCCACGGTGTTGATAGCCAATCTGCATAACCAAAAATTCTTGCCAAGTGATTTAAAAGCTGACCGACCTTATCCCGAGATTGTTTAGTCCCGAGCGTCATCATGTAAAGAAGAGCGGGGTTCTGACTTTTTGTTCGTTCTGTTGCGAGTTGCCCATTCGGTGAATAATCCAATACCAAAACTTCTGTGTTCACTATTTTTCTCCCAAAAGACTCTTTCCAATAACAATCAATTTTCGGCTTCACAAGTCACGGAAATGAGCTTAACAAGGAATAAAACAATCAACCGAACAAATAAGGAGGTGCCCATGACGTAGATACAACACCAAAAGGAAACAATCATGAGTCGTTCATACAGACGTTCGCCCTTTGTCGGCATTTGCAATGTTGAATCCGAAGCCTACGACAAGCGTCTTTGGCACAAGCGATTCCGCGGGCGTGAACGCATGAAACTTAAAACCCTTGTCAAGCTCATGGACCGTTGGGACGGGTACCTCACTACCCATCACAAGGATGTGTCTGATACGTGGGGCATGAGCAAGGATGGACACCGCTACTGGAGGGAGTTGTCATACTTCACCTGGTTTAAGCGTCAAAAGGATGAATTTAAACTGAAGGATCCCGATGCTTTCCGCTACTACCGCAAGTGGCATACGAAATAACGGGGTACTTCAAAACCAAACGATTACAGGAGGTGCGCCATGTCATAAGTTCAACTACATGAAGGAAAATGACATGAGTCGCTCTTACAGACACTCGTCGTTTTTAGGCTGGCACGGAGATGTCTCTGAAGCACCCGATAAGTGCCGTTGGCATAAACGCTTTCGTAGGCGTGAGCGGATGAAGCTTAAGGTGTTGCTCAAAGACCTTGACCGCTGGGATGGCTACAACACCACGGTCGTATTGGATGTTTCGATCCGTTGGACGATGAGAAAAGAGGGCAAGCTCTATTGGCCTGACTTGGCCTGTTTCACACACTACAAGAGGCAAAAGAATGAGCTCAAGCTTGCTTCCGCTGAAACGTATGCGTACTGCCGCAAGTGGTACTTCAAATAACCCGTTATCTCCAAAGAAGGGTGGCATCCAGCTCATCTGTAATCAGGTGAGCTGGATGCATCAAATTCTGAAGCTTGCCCTTGTAGGCTCACTTTAAAAGGAAAGAATAGAGAGGTAATAGCATGAAATTAGCTGAAGCCCTGATCCTGAGAAAGGATCTGCAAACACGGGTGGCCCGTATCCGGGACCGCCTCTTTGCCAACGTGTTGGTTCAGGAAGGTGATACGCCCAGTGAAGACCCTGCCGAGCTGATTGTCCGCTTAAATGAGACGTTGGCCGAGTTGGGTTCTTTGGTTTCAAAAATCAACAAAACCAACTCTTCGACTCTTTTAGATGGAAAGCCTCTTGCCGATGCCATCACGGAGCGTGACATTGCTCTTCGCAAAGTGAACATTTTGCGAGAGGCTTTGCAAAAAGCCGCAGATCGTCCTAAACGTTATTCCCAGAAAGAAATCCGTTTGCTTACACCTTTGAATGTTCGGAAGGAAGAAAAAATCGTGGACAAGCTTGCTTACGAAGCCCGCGTTTTAGATGCCAAGATTCAAGCGAAGAACTGGGAGGTTGATCTGCTGTAAACAATCAGGTTGTAGCAAACAAAGTTTGGGCGAGAACACTATGGACGGTACTTGGTAAATCGTTGATCCCAAGTTGCTTACGGCGGCGATTGCCAGATTTACGGTTAATGCCGTTACGGAGTACGTGAGAACATTCACGCTTCACATTCACGACCAACGTTCTGACAAATTTTGATTTGCGAGGGTGGGTTTGGGGTTTATAACAATTGCTTTTTAACTGTGAGAGGGCGATCTTGAAAGCAAGCATCGCCCTTGAGCTTAACAAGGGTATCAACTAACTTTGCAGGTATGGAAGAGGGTTGAATTTTCGGAATATTTGATCTGATTAAAAATCCAGTCAATTAGCCTTTAAAAGGCTGACAAAATATTCATTAGGTGACATCATCCCTAACTTTGAGTGCGGACGTTTGCCATTGTAATAGAAAATCCATTGTTGTATCTGAGCTTAAGCCTCAGCCCTAAAATTAAAGCACTGCGTTACCGGCAACGTTTCCCGCTTCAGAGTTGCCCAAAACGATTCGGCCGCGGCGTTATCCCAACACTGCGCTCGTCGATTCATTGAACAACAAAAGCCGTATTCTTGAAGCATCGCTTGAAACGTTTGACTGCAATATTGCGAGCCTCTGTCGCTATGGAAAAGACAACCTTGCTCAGGCAGCTCGTTGTCATAAGCCTTCTGCAAGGCCTCAACAACCAGAGACTGAGTCATTCGACTGCCAAAGCTGTAACCCACTAAACGCCGTGTACCTAAATCAATGACGCTGGCTAGATAAAGCCCCCCTTCCTTGGTCGGAATGTAGGTGATGTCACCGCACCAGGCTTCATTGATGCCAAAGTCATTGAAGCGACGATCAAGCAGGTTGCCCACACAGCTCAATTGATGTTCACTGCCAGTCGTTTTGACATATTTACGATGGTAGCGATGATACAAACCATTGTCTCGCATAATGCGTCTTAACCGTTTGTAATCAATGCTCAAGTCTTGTTTTCTGAGATGACGGTAACAACTCACTAATCCCGGCGTATAGCCTCGTGATTGCTTGATAAAACTTTTAACAGCGGTCAGAATGAACTCATCGGTTGAACCACCCCATGACGGTGCTGTTGGTCCGATTTCAACAACGAGTAGAAGCCACTGGCACTGACATGAAGTAACTGACAGGCTCGAGTAATGAGCAGGTAACAGTGACGCCCTATCTCTGCACGCTCAATGCAGCACTTTAAATAGACGTACTTCCTTAGGGCATTTTGGCGAAGTACGCCGTCGCTTTTTTTAAGAAGTCAATCTCGGCTTCTCTTTCGCGAAGAAGCTTCTTTAGACGAGCAATTTCTTGTTCAGCTGACAACTGTTCTTGGGGCAGCTCTTCCTTGGCTTTCATCCACCAGCTATTAACAGTTTTGGAGCTAATTCCTAAACTCTTGGCAACACCCATTTGTGTTTCGCCATTGCGAATGCGCTCAATAACGGAGTTTTTAAATTCTTGAGAAAATTGTTTCATTTTGATCCTCTTGATACTTTATTTTAAAAAACTCAGGATCAAAATTCCGAATCTACGACCTTACTTCA
>DVNR01000055.1 GCA_018714205.1 Candidatus Aphodousia faecipullorum | reverse complement strand
ATTCATTGCCGTCAGCCCTGTGGCATTAGGCAATGCGCCGGTGAGTTTATCTTTGAGTTCCAAAATGAGCCTCTCCGCGGTCTTTTTGCCAATTCCGGGGACGCGAGTCAGAATCGCGGCATCCTGAAGCGCGACAGCGTTCACAAGATCTGGAACACTAAGTCCCGATAAAACCGCCAATGCCGTACGGGCGCCGATGCCGGAGACTTTGAGGAGAATCCGAAAGGTTTCACGTTCTTCAGCGGTTAAAAAGCCATATAGCAATTGAGCGTCTTCTCGGACAATCATGTGCGTGAGAAGAGTCACTTCCGAGCCAAGGTTCGGTAAGCTATAAAATGTTGACATCGGTACATCAATCTCGTAACCGACGCCATGAACATCAACCAAGATGTGAGGCGGATTGCTTTCAATCAATCTTCCTTGAATTCGTCCGATCATTTTGCATATAGGCTTTGATAAGCCGCTCCCTAACTATTTTTTCGATTAAGTCCGAGGTGGACTTCCCAAGCTTGACGAGTCTTGCGCGAGGAGTGAATTCTTGCGTGGCCAGCGGCCGTTTTCGGTGCCGCCATGGCAGACATCATCCTGAACGACTGCGCGGCGCAGACTGCACAAGCCAAGGCGTCGGCGGCGTCGGGTTGCAGAGCTTGGGGTAAATTGAGCATCTGCGAAATCATCATCTGCACTTGGGTTTTTGTCGCTCGCCCAGTCCCAACGGTCGCTTGTTTAATTTCAGTCGGGGTGAATTCGTTAACGAGAAGCTCTTCGCTAGCCAAAGCAGTGAGAGCCGCCCCGCGGGCCTGACCTAACAAGAGCGTTGTGTGCGGGTTCATATTAACAAAAACCTTTTCACAAGCGGCAAACGACGGAGTGTTCTCCCGGGCGATTTGAGCCACCGATTTGAAAATAAAGAATAGACGTTCCGCAAGCTCTCCCTTGGGGACATTAATCACACCGGCTGTTACGAATTTCAGATCCGTGCCGATCACGTCAATCACACCGAAACCGGTGTGATTGAGCCCCGGGTCAACGCCCATGATTCGCACAAAGTGACTATTTTCCATCAGCGACCAAATCGACCAAAACCACCCATGCCACCCATTCCGGCCATGTTCTTGAGGCCACCTAAGGCGCGCATCATCTTGCTTAGGCCGCCTTTTTTCATCATTTTCATCATTTGCTGCGTCTGTTCAAATTGCTTGAGCATTTTATTGACTTCTTGAACAGGCAGGCCGCAGCCAGCTGCGATACGACGTTTGCGACTAGCTTTGATGACCTCCGGATGACTCCTTTCGTAGGGCGTCATGGAGTTGATAATACCTTCGGTGCGGGCGATGGCCTTTTTCGCATCATCGTCATTGACGTGTTGAGCGGCTTCAGCGAACTGGGCGGGCAATTTGTCCAGCAGGCCGGAGAAGCTGTCCACGTTTTTCATTTGTGCCAGTTGATCTTTAAAGTCATTGAGATCAAAGCGGTCGCCTGAACGCATTTTTTGAGCAAGCTTTTGCGTTTGCTCAACATCGATGGCTTTTTGAACGTCTTTGACCAAAGCGACAATATCGCCCATGCCCAGGATGCGGCTGGCCATTCCTTCGGGATTAAAAGGTTCGAGGCCATCGATTTTTTCTGAAACACCAACAAATTTGATGGGCTTGCCGGTTGTGTAGGCAACCGACAAGGCCGCGCCACCTCGGCTATCACCGTCTAACTTCGTAAGAATGACACCGGTTAGAGCCAGGCGTTCATTGAAAGCTTGAGCCGCTTGCACGGCGGTCTGACCGAGCATGGCATCGGCAACGAAAAAGGTCTCGGTCGGATGCAAAAAGTCATGCAATTCGGCCGCTTCGGTCATCATCGCCTCGTCAATGGAAAGTCGACCAGCCGTATCAACAATCAGCACATCGTAAAAATAGCGTTTGGCGTGCGTGAGAGCCGCTTCCGCAATAGCCAAGGGTTTGGATGAGGCATCCATTGGGAAGTTGTCGGCTCCAGCTTGCTCGGTGATCACCTTCAACTGGTCGGCCGCGGCAGGACGATAGACGTCGGTTGAAACCGTGAGCACTTTTTTCTTTAATTCGTGCGTGAGGTAGTTGGCGAGTTTACCGGCAGAAGTCGTTTTACCGGCGCCTTGCAGGCCCGCTAGTAAAATCACCGCTGGCGGTTGGGCGGCAAGATTGATGGATTTCTCTTTTTCAGAAAGATTGCCGCCGATGATGGCTGTTAATTCATCCTGAACAATGCCGACAAGCGCTTGTCCTGGGTTGAGGTTGCCGATCACCTCTTCATTCATCGCTTTTGCTTTAATGCGTGCGATAAGCTCACGCACGACCGGTAACGCGACATCCGCTTCAAGAAGGGCAATGCGCACCTCGCGCAACATCTCGCGAGTATTGGCTTCGGTGATGCGGGCTTGTCCCCGCATGGTTTTGATAACACGTGAAAGACGTTGGCTTAAATTATTGAGCATAGAGATTCAATTCAAAATAGTTCGCTACAACGCACACCCGATGCCGTAAAATGTTTCCGTGCCCGCTTTGGGGCGGAGCTTGTTACAAACAAAGAGTCATGCATATGGATTTAAACCTAGTATTTTACGGTGTTGCGTCGCTTTTTTACCTAGCTGTTGGATTAAAAATTGTCAACACGTTTAAAAAACGCGGGGACACGGCGCCGGTTTGGGCGTTACCGGTGATCGGTTTGGGTATTTTGGCGCACTTCTGGATATTGCAGTCGGTTGCATTTCCCGCCCCTCAGACCCTTGTGGTCGGGTTTGGCATTTCCGTTTCCGCCATGTGCTTTTTCAGCACGTTGATTCTTTTTTTCGGTGCCCTTTATTCGAGGGTTCACGCGTTATACGCCATTGTGCTCATCTTATCGGCAATTGGGGTCTGGTTTCCTCAGTTTTTCCCGAGCGAAACGTCCAAAGTGGTTGGCGCGACACTTGGATTTAAATTGCATATCGTTTTCGGCATTGTTGCTTATAGCTTCATGATGATGGCAATCGTTCAAGCGATTTTGATGAGTATTCTCAATACGCGCCTGAAGTCGCATCTCGCTTTGAACGAGCCCGAAGGGCTCGTCGCGACGATGCCCAATTTGCGCATGATGGAGAAAATTCTTTTCCGTGTGATCTCGGCCTGTTTTATTTTCCTGACCCTTACCATTTTGGGTGGGATGGTTTCTACCGCGCAGTACTTGGATACGTTATTGGCGTTTGACCATAAAACCGTTTTGACGATTTTAAGTTGGGTTCTGTTTGGAATTTTGCTGTTAGGACGTCGTTTTTTGGGTTGGCGAAGCGGTAAAGCCCTGGTGCTGTTTTGGGTGGCGGTGTTATTGCAAGTCGTGGCTTACTTTGCCTATCGTTTCGTGTTAGACGTGTTGGTGTAGGAGAGGGCATGCTCACGAAGTTACTATTTTTAGTGCTTTTGGTCGTGGTGGTTGTCGCCGTGATGCAGAAGCGGCGAAATGATCGGCTGCGTTTGGAGAAAAAGCCGGAAATGAGTGTGAAGAAAATGGTTCAGTGTCCGGTTTGCGGCGTACATTTCGCAGAAGTGGACGGTGTATGGATGAATGGGAAAAGCTATTGCTCATTGGCTTGTGCGCAAAAGGCTGAAGATGAAGCCCACGGTAGACATTGACGGCTGGTTGCGGGGGTTGGGTTGCCAAGTTTGCCCAAGTCCTTTTTTTGATGATAGGGAGACGTCCCAAGCGCCGGATCTTGTGGTGATACACAATATCTCTTTGCCTGCCGGTCAATTTATGAACGGATGCGTCAACGCCCTTTTTATGGGAACGATTGATTTAAATTACCATCCCTCTTTTGCCAGTTTGAAAGGCCTTCGTGTTTCCAGCCATTTTTTTATCGACCGGACTGGGGCGCTTTTTCAGTTCGTCAGCACACAAAAGCGTGCTTGGCACGCCGGCGTTTCTTCTTTCCAAGGGCGAGTGAAGTGCAACGAATTTTCGATTGGCATCGAAATGGAGGGAAGTGACTTTGTGCGTTTTGAAGCCAAACAATATCAAAAGCTCGCTCAGTTGCTGTCAGTTTTGACCGAACGCTATCCAAGCTTGAATTTCATGACTGGACACAAGGATATTGCGCCGGAGCGCAAAACCGATCCCGGCCCCTTTTTCAATTGGTTGCAGCTTCTAAACGAGCCCGAGTACCCAAAAACGTTACAATACTGCCCGAGAACCCTCTTTTAGATATCAAGGTTATGCTTGCAAACTTCATTGCCTTAATTTTTAACATTGCTACGACGCTGATCGGCTGTCTGCTGATTTTGCGAGTGTATGTGTTTTTTCATCGTATTTCGATTTTTGATCCGATCGCACGGCTTGCTTGGATGGGAACGAATTGGTTGGTCGTGCCACTTACGAGAATCTTTAAGCCGTCTCGACGCTGGGAATGGGCGGCTGTGGTTGGTGCCCTATTGATGGCTGCGCTCGTTGCTGTAGTGGGGTACCAGGTGACGGGGTTGCCAATACAACCTTTGCTGCTACCGATTTGCGCGGTCTTTCTGCTTTTACGCTGGATGTTGGAGCTTATTTTGTGGGGGACGATTATTTTTGTCTTGCTTTCGTGGCTTCAACCCGACTCGCCCGCGTACGGGATTTTCTGGCGTTTGATGAATCCGATCATTGGACCGATTTCAAGCCGTTTGCCCCGTTTCGGCGGTTTTGATTTTTCGCCCGTCGTTGTGTTTATTTTGGTTAATCTCCTGCTTTATTGGGTGACGCCCTTCTCGCAGGGCTACTTCATCAGCGCCTGGTTTTAGAGCGTAACTTTTTCCTTAAAGGCGCGCTCGTATAAGCGCGCCGCCTCAACTTGATCCAATTGATAACCTTGCGCGGATTCATGGGAGACTTTAATGGCTCCCATGAGCATGGCAAGCTGTATGGTTTGCTTCCAACTTAGCTTCAATTCCAATCCTCGCAATAGTCCGCCACGGAAGGCGTCACCACAGCCGACCGGATTAACCGGATGTTTGACCGTGATGGCATCAAAGTGTTGTTTTTCCCCTTGATAAAAGGTCGTAACGCCTTGTGCACCTGCTGTAACCACAATGCAGGGAACCTTATGGCAAACGCTTTGAGCGTCGCGTCCCGTCTTCTGTAAAAGAACATCCCACTCAAATTCTGAAACAGTCAAAATATGAATTCGGTCAAGAAACCATTCAATGTCATCTCCACTCAGGTAGGCCGAAGCCTGGCCCATGTCCCAAATGATGGGAATCGCTTTTTCACGAAGCATTTCAGTATGAGTTTTCATGACCGGGGTAGCGGTTGGTGTCACAATGCCCCAATTGAATTTTTGCCTCGGCCAGTTTGCCTGAGCCGCCCTAGACATGGCGCCTTCGTGAAAGGTACAGAGTTGATTGCCCAAGGCATCGGTGGTGATGATAGCTTGAGCGGTGTAGGCGTCATTGATTTTCAATATGCCGGCGGTTGTTATATCGAGATGCTGTAAATGGGTGAGGTAATCGTCAGCGTCCCGTCCGACAGAGGTGACAATCACAGGATCTCCGCCCAGACATTTGAGGCTATACGCAATATTCCCAGCGCAGCCTCCAAACTGCCTGGTCATCGATTTAGCTTGCAAGGTCAAATTTAGGTGCCTAAGGTCGCCGCGAAGTTGTTCGGCAAATACACCATCGAAATGCAAAATCGTATCGTAAGCGATGGAACCGGAAATAAAAACACTCATAGAAAAAAGCCCGCCTTCAAAAGGCGGGGCGGTCTATAGAACGGGATCAATTTCAACGGCCAACGTTGCGGGTTTGCCGTCTGCGATATTAAAGGCGATGCTCACCTCATCTTGAGCTTGCGCCGGTAATTTGCGAGAAGCGTCTTCGAGATATTCAGACGGTAGGACATGCCTTCTCGTTAAAATGTCTTCTTTTTCGCCCTTAAGCACAATAGTCAAATTGGGGTAGGGCTGCTCTACTGTGGATTGATTTTTCAGAACCACACGAATAGCGTATTGCCCGTTGGGGAGGGTCACAAGTTCTTGATCAGTGATTTGGACGGGACCTTGAACCAGGCTCTCATTGTTTTTTGTCACTGATGTGTTGGCAACTGGAGCCTCGCAGGAGAAAATAGAGCAAACGCGATCCATCAAGGGAGCTGCCTGCGGCAGTTTCTCAATGACCGTATTGCTATTCATCGCAAGTAACTGACAAGCAATTCCAACTAAAGCGACAAACGCAACCACAACCCAGACGAGCGTCCGTTTTTTGTGAGGAGATTCTTCTTCGTAGTCGTAATCTTCCTCATCGTTTCCTTCAAGCTCCTCGTTGGCGTAACCCTTTTCATCCCCAGGAATCTTTGCACCGTGTTCAATCACTTGAACAGAAGGCCCCGCGTTAATGACTTCTTGCTTAACAGGGCCCGGAGCAAGTCGCGGCTCGGCCCGAACACCGATTAAGGAATCGTCATTATCTGTGCCTGCCCCGAATCCTTTGAGCTCACCGGCAAGTGCTGCCATTGCTTCGAGCCCCTTACGCTGCATTTGCGCTTGGCGCTGGGCTTGTTGTTCAATTAGTTGACCAAGCTCGGCGGAGTTAAGCGGCGTGTAAAGGTGCTCGTAAGCGTTAAAAACCGATTGACAAAAGCCACAACGCACTTCGCCGCCTTTCAGGGCGAGCACATGCTCATTGGTTTTAAAGGCTTGCTGGCAAACTGGGCATCGGGTAATGTAAACCGTCATAAATAGCTTTCAAAGGATTAAGCGGCACGAGAGCCGGCGATACAAACCCAACCCTCTTCTTCGTTCCAAACGGATAGTTCAACCTTCGGGTCGTGCTGACGGTAGACGTCAATGACCTCCTGGGCTTGGCGGGCCAACACGCCGGAAAGAACTAAATGACCACCCACTTTGACCCTCGCTAAAAGCGCAGGAGCCAGGAGTTTAAGTGGGTTGGACAAAATATTGGCGACCACGATGTCAAATGTTCCGGTCGGCATCGCGTCTGGCAGCACAAAACGGCAAGGGGCATCGTTGGCTTGCGCGTTTTCCATGGCAGCGTCAACCGCTTGCGGGTCAATATCCGTTCCAAGAACGTCGCCGGCGCCGAGCTTTTTGGCTGCAATGGCTAAAATCCCCGTGCCACAACCGTAGTCAAGAACCGTTTCACCGCTTTTCACATTTTCAGCAAGCCAGCGTAAGCAAAGGTGTGTGGTCGGGTGGGATCCCGTGCCGAAAGCCACTCCCGGATCCAATCGGATGTTGATAGCCTTGTCACCGGCTGGCGGCTCATGCCAGGTTGGAACGATCCACAAACGATCAGAGACTCGCACCGGTTGAAATTGCGCTTGGGTGATTCGGACCCAGTCCGCGTCCTCTACCGTTTCATCACTGATCACTTTGGGGTCGGCAATTCCAAGCGCTTTGGCGGCGATCGCGATATCGAGACCCGCATTGAAGTCATCGTCGACCAAAATCTTCAAGATGGAATTGGTCCAAGCGGTGTGTTCCGGTTCAAGACCGGGCTCGCCGTAAAGCGGTTGCTCATCGGGCGTGTCGGCATCAGCGTCTTCAATCGTCACGGAAAGAGCACCCGCGTCCATGAGCGCTTCCCCCAACTTTTCGGCAGCGCCTTCGGTGACGTATAAAGCTATCTCGCGCATAAGCTTAGAGTTCCTCTTTGTGAATTGTGCGTTGAGTCTTCCATTCCTGCAAACGCTCTTCCAAATAGTGAATGCTCGTGCCACCTTGGCGGAATTTTTCATCCATCATCAACTCGCGATGCAGAGGAAGGTTCGTTTTGATGCCACTTACCACCATTTCAGACAATGCGATCTTCATACGGGCAATGGCCGTTTCTCGATCATCGCCATAAGCGATGAGTTTGCCGATCATGGAGTCGTAGTATGGCGGAACAAAGTAGCCGGAATACACGTGGCTGTCAAAGCGAATGCCTGGACCGCCCGGGGTGTGCCAAGCGGTCACTCGACCCGGACTCGGAATAAAGGTAAACGGATCCTCCGCGTTGATACGGCACTCGATCGCATGTCCACGAATTTGGATGTCTCGTTGTTTGTAAGCGAGACGTTCACCATAGGCAACGCGAATTTGTTCACGAACAATGTCAACGCCGGTGATGAGCTCAGTGACAGGATGTTCGACCTGAATACGGGTGTTCATTTCAATAAAATAGAACTGACCGTTTTCGTACAGGAATTCGAACGTGCCGGCGCCGCGATAGCCTAAGCGTTTGCAAGCTTCAACGCATCGTTCGCCAACCTTTTCAACGAGTTTGCGATTGATGCCGGGTGCAGGAGCCTCTTCAAGGACTTTCTGGTTTCTGCGTTGCATGGAGCAGTCACGTTCACCCAAGTAAATCGCGTTGTGGAAATTGTCCGCAAGGACTTGAATCTCAATGTGACGCGGATTTTCAAGGAATTTTTCCATGTAAACGGTCGGATTGCCGAACGCGTTCTGCGCTTCCTGCTTGGTCATCGCAACGGCATTAATGAGAGCGGCTTCGGTGCGCACTACGCGCATGCCGCGGCCGCCACCGCCGCCACTGGCTTTAATGATGACGGGATAGCCGATCTTGCGGGCAATTTGAATGACTTCATCAGGATCGTCGGGAAGTGCCCCATCAGAGCCAGGAACCACCGGGACGCCGGCTTCGATCATGGCTTTTTTCGCAGAAACCTTGTCACCCATAATGCGGATTGAATCGGGGCGAGGGCCGATAAAGGCAAAGCCGGACTTTTCCACTCGCTCGGCAAAATCAGCGTTTTCCGATAGGAAACCGTATCCCGGGTGGATTGCCTCCGCATCGGTCACTTCCGCAGCGCTGATAATCGCGGGAATATTGAGGTAGCTGTCAACCGAGGGAGCGGGTCCAATGCAGACGGACTCATCGGCTAAACGGACGTATTTGGCGTCAACATCCGCAGTTGAGTGTACAACCACCGTTTTGATGTTCATCTCTCGGCAAGCACGCTGAATTCTAAGCGCAATCTCACCGCGGTTAGCAATAAGAATCTTTCCAAACATGGTGACTTAGCCGATGATAAAGAGGGGTTGACCGAATTCGACGGGTTGGGCGTTGTCCACACAGATTTCTTTCACGGTTCCGCTGTACTCGGCTTCAATTTCATTGAGCAGCTTCATGGCCTCAATGATGCAAAGTGTTTGACCAACCTCGACATGGTCACCAACCTTGACAAACGGTTCGGCACCCGGATTGGGGGCACGATAGAATGTTCCAACCATCGGAGAGGTAACGGTCTTACCTTCGCTGACAGGTTCAGGGGCAGGTGTTGGTGTTGCGGCGGCAGGTGCTGCCGGAGCGGCCACTTGCGCTGCGACCGGAGCCGGTGTTGCAACCGTAACAGGAGCAGCCACTGCAACGGCTTGCGGTTTATTGACGATACGCACTTTATCGTTTTCTTCTGTGACTTCTAATTCGGAGATGCCGCTTTCGGCAACCAAGTCAATCAGTGTCTTCAATTTGCGTAAATCCATTTGTCAATTCCCCTTGGGTAAAGTATTCGGGCGGTTTTGCGTTGGCGTGACCTCACGCCAAGAAACAAAAACCGATAAAAACAGTAATTTAAGTCGAATTTTCATGCTTTTTTCGTTAAAAGTCTAGTAATTTCGGCTAATTTTTGTGATTTGGATGATGTTGGATGATCCCCCATTTAGGCTAGTCCTGTGTTTTCGAGCGAAAGAGTCATTAACGCTAAGAGAAAAAATGACTGTTAATCGCTAAATTTTAGAGCCTATTGATTGCTGTTTAGGGTCAAACGCGCCTTGACCGCCTTTTTCGCGATGTTGATGTCGCAAGAGGTCAAAATGGGCAGAAATTCGGTGATCTCCTCGATGGACCAATCCCACCATCGAAGCTGCAGCAAATCAGCGATAAAATCATCGTCGAACCGTTTTTTTACGATTCGTGCCGGATTGCCGACTGCCACAGCATATGGCTCAATGTCTTTGGCCACCACGGCGTATTCGCCGACAATAGCGCCATCGCCGATTTTGACGCCGGGCAGTATTTTTGCTTCCCGCCCGATCCACACGTCATTGCCGATCACAATGTCGCCTTTGAGCGGTAACTCACTGATATGAGGAGTTGTCTTTTCCTGCCAGAGACCACCCATGACGTTGAATGGATAGGTTGTGATGCTTGCAATACGGTGGTTTGCCGCTCCCATCATGAATTGCACGCCTTGAGCAATGGAGCAAAATTTCCCGATGATGAGTTGATCAGGAAAGTATTCCGGATAATTGAATAAGACGTTTCGAGTTTCAAACAGCGTGGGATCCTCGTTATCATCCTAATAGGTGTAGTCGCCAACGTGGATGTTGGGGGCTTTGATGATGTTTTTCAGATAACAGGTGGTGCCGTATTCGTTTGCAAAAACTTGATTGGGATCAGGAATTGAAGCCATTGATAGTCCCCTAACCATTGAATTAATGTTTTCTGCCGTAGATTGTAAAATACTCAAACCTAACGGTTTATCAGGTTGATGAAGAATGCACATCCACATTTTAGGAATTTGCGGGACTTTTATGGGAGGGGTCGCGCAGCTAGCCAAAGCGGCAGGCCACCGGGTCACTGGCTGTGATGCCCATGTTTATCCACCGATGAGCGATCAACTGCGTGCGGCTGGTATCGAGTTGATTGAGGGCTATGGGGCCGATCAGCTTGCCTTGAAGCCGGATTTATGGGTAATTGGCAACGCAATTTCTCGTGGGAATCCTCTTTTGGAAGCCATTTTGAACGCGGGATTGTCGTATACCTCCGGACCCCAATGGTTGGGGGAAAATATCTTGCGAGGCAAACACGTACTGACGGTTGCGGGCACTCACGGAAAAACAACGACAAGTTCACTTCTTACGTGGATACTTCAAGCGGAGGGATTAAATCCGGGTTTTTTAATTGGCGGTGTTCCGATGAACTTCGAGCATTCTGCACAATTGACGAGCTCTCCGTATTTTGTCATCGAAGGCGATGAGTACGATACATGCTTTTTCGATAAGCGCTCAAAATTTTTGCACTATCGACCTAAGACTGCCGTTCTGAATAATTTGGAATACGATCATGCGGACATTTTCCCGGATCTGCAGGCGATAGAAACTCAGTTTCACCACCTGGTGCGGACCATGGCGCAAAACGCGCGCCTCATTGTCAATGCGAAAAGTGAGCCTCTCGAGCGTGTGATCAAGCGTGCTCTTTATAGTGAGTGCGAGTACTTTGATTGCGCCAATGGTTGGCATCTTAATGATCGGATTCTTTATTTCGGAGAAGAAAAGATCGGCGAGTTCGTGCTGACGATCGCCGGGCATCATAATGAACTAAATGCCATGGCGGCTGTCGCAGCGGCCCGTCATGTGGGGGTTGATCCGAAATCCGCTATTTCGGCTTTGTCAAAGTTTGCCGGGGTGAAGCGTCGCATGGAGCTTAAAGGGATCGAGGCGGGAGTCGCGGTGATTGATGATTTTGCTCATCATCCAACGGCAATCGCGGAGACCATCGCCGCGATGCGAAGCCGTATGAAACCCGGCGCGCGTTTGATCGCTGTCTTTGAACCTCGCAGCAACACCATGAAATTGGGGACGATGAAGTCGCGTTTAGCTCAAAGCTTAAGTGGTGCCGATTACTCGGTCTGTTATGCCGACTCAAAATTAGGATGGGATGCTTCTGCCGCGCTCGCCCCCTTGGGTGAGAAGGCTGCTGTGAGCCACCAAATCGACGAGTGTGTTAAACAGGCAGTGATGCATGCGAAGCCGGGCGATACCATTTTGGTGATGAGCAACGGGGGATTTGGCGGCATTCATGAAAAACTGTTGGCGGCGTTAAGGGAGTAGTGCGATGGTGGTGATTTATTTGCACGGATTTCGATCATCCCCAGCAAGCCAAAAAGGCAAAATTCTAAAATCGGCCTTTGAAGCTCGGGAAACTTTTTTTGCGCCAGACTTGAATCGGTCACCAAATGAAGTCAGAAGCGTTTTAATTGACTTGGTGAGCGGCATTTCTCCGGATACCATCTGTTTGATCGGATCTAGCTTAGGTGGCTTTTATGCGACATGGCTCGCAGAAAAAATCGGCTGCAAAGCCGTGTTGCTAAACCCGGCGACGCACCCATGGGAAGTCGTTCGACAGCATTTGGGCGTTCAGACGATTCATGGAACAGACCGCACGATTGAAGTAAAGCCGGAATTTGAGGCAGAGATGCTTTCCATGGCCGCGAAGCCGACCAATGCCCACCGCTATCTCGTTTTTTTATCAACAGATGACGAAGTACTTGACTGGCATCGGGCTCAAAGGCAATATGCCGACTGCGAGCAGGTGATTTTAGAAGGGAATAATCACCAGATTGAGCATTTTGAGACTTGTTTAGCTCGAATCGAGCAGTTTATCAAAAGCTAATTTATGGAACATACGTTTATATCGGCTCTGTTATTGATGGTATTAATGGCAGACCCATTTGGGAACATCCCCATTTTTATATCGTCGTTAAAAACCGTCCAGCCCAGGCGTCGGGCATGGATCATTATTCGTGAGTGTGCGATTGCAGCGGCGATCCTAGCGGTTTTCGCATTTGGCGGAAGCAGCTTCTTGGCCGCGCTTGGGTTAAGCCAAGCGGCGCTTTCAATCGGCGGAGGCCTTATCGTTTTATTGATGGCAATTCGTATGGTGTTTCCTTCTAAAGAAGGCGTGTTTGGAGAAACGCCTTTTGGAGAGCCCTTTATTGTGCCGCTTGCAGTGCCAGCCATTGCCGGGCCATCCACTTTGGCGACGATTTTATTGTTGGTCGGCAGTGATTCATCGCGCATGCTTGAGTGGCTTCTCGTGGTGATCCTAACCTGTGCAATCAGTGCTGCGGTGTTGGTGTTCGCAGAAAAAATTCAAGCGGTGGTGGGGGAACGGACCACCGCAGCGTTTGAGCGTTTGATGGGATTGATTCTTGCCGCAATGGCCGTGCAAATGTTCTTAACGGGTATCAGTGAATATATAACGACGACGTTGAAAGGAGCGTTTTGATGTTTCTTTTCTTTGAAGAGGACGGAGCATTCAAAGTAGGAACCGTTTTATCGCAGGCCGGCAATGCCTATCAAGTGGAATTGACAACCGGTCGCCGAACGAAAGTTAAAGGTGGGCACGTCTTTTTCAGTTTTGAAAAACCAGCGGCAACCGAGGTGATGCCTCAGGCAGAAGCGCTCGCCGCAGAAATTGACGTTAGTTTCCTCTGGGAAGTCGCTCCTGAGGGGGAATTTACTTTTGAACGTATTGCCAAAGAGTATTTCGGTGAGACAGCAACTGTTGTGGAACGTGTCGCCACCCTTTTAGCGCTTCATGGAAATCCCGTTTATTTTCACCGCAAGGGGCGGGGCAATTATCGACGAGCGCCTGAAGACATCCTGAAAGCGGCTTTGGCGGCTTTGGAGAAAAAGCGCTTAGCTGAGGAAGAGCGTAAACGTTGGGTTCGGCAAATGGTCGATGAGGGAACTGTTCCGGCTCCGATCGGTGCTCAGGCCATTCAGTTGATAGTTTCACCCGATAAAAACTCCACCGCATGGAAGGCCCTTTCCGATGCCGCCAGTGAAAAGCGAATGACACCATTGCGTCTTTTGTTGGAATTAAAGGCGATTAAATCAGCCTATCGGTGGCATGTGGATAGTTTCTATGCGCAATACTTCCCCAAAGGAAAGGGGTTCCCGGCGAATTTAAGTCAGCCCACAGAAGTGGACTGGGAGAATTTGCCGCTAGCGAATGTTCGCGCTTTTTCCATTGATGATTCGTCCACCACAGAAATTGATGACGCCACTAGCGTCGAGTACGTTGATGGCAATCAGATTCGAATCGGCATTCATATTGCTGCGCCCAGTTTGGGAATCACTCGTGATAGCGATGTTGATCAATTGGCTCGTTCACGGTTATCCACTGTTTACGCGCCTGGCATTAAAACAACGATGTTGCCGGAGGAGTGGTTTAAGGAATATTCACTTGATATCGGGCGATCGGTGCCATGCCTTTCACTCTACGCCGTGGTGGATAAAGACAGTCTAGAAGTCAAAGCCACAGAGACTCACCTTGAGCGCATCTCTGTTTGTGAGAATATCCGCTATGACCTCATTGAAGATGAGTTCACAGAAGAGAAATTACTAACTGGCACTGTCCAACACCCTTTTGCCGAAGAAATAACCTGGCTTTGGAAATTTGCTAAAAAGTGTTTAGCCGATCGTGAGGCGGTTAGAGGACGCCCTGAGCAATTAGGGCGACTTGAATGGAGTTTCGATTTGGACGGCGAGGGTGAAGACGCCAAGATTCGACTAAAGTCCAGAAAGCGGGGGTCCCCACTGGATTTGGCTGTGGGCGAATTGATGATTTTCGCCAATACCGTTTGGGGTGGTTGGCTTGAAGAAATGGGGGTAGCCGGCATTTATCGTTCCCAAAGCATGGGGCGGGTCAAAATGAGCACGACTCCCGGGCCTCACGACGGGATGGGAGTCCCTCAATATGCATGGTGCACCTCGCCATTACGCCGTTATGTTGACCTTGTTAATCAGCGACAGTTGATCAGCACGGTGCTGGATCAGCAAGCGAGCTATCGGCCAAGCGATACGGACCTTTATACCATCGTGTCTAACTTTACGGTGACTTATGGAGCGTATAACGACTTCCAGCGAAAAATGGAGCGCTACTGGAGCTTACGCTACATTGAGCAGGAAGGTTACAAAACGGTTGAGGCTGCGGTCGTCAAGGGGGAATTGATTCGCATTGAGGGGTTGCCGTTCATGCAACGCATGCCGGGTCTGCCCGAGTTACCTCGGGGACAGAAAATTCTTTTGGATGTGTTGGGTGTGGATTATGTTGATGTGCTTCTTGAGGCTCGTTTGCGAGAGGTACTTAACGAAACGGATATAGAAGCGCTTGAAGCAGACGAAGAGTTGTCCTCGGAAGCGGTTGAGCTTGAACCCGAAAATGCTTCGCCTCAAACGCCGAATTAATCGTTTGTACAAGAAAATTTTTTTGGTCTATCCTAAAGATTGGGCATTTCATCGGCCGGCGGCAGATGTTGCACGTCGGTCTTTTTCTTTGGGAGGCCGTGATGACTTTAAAAAAAACGGTTCTGGCAGCCTCGGTGGCTGCGCTTTTAGTGGGAACAGCCATGTCTGCACAAGCTTGTTTTACGGTGGTGGTCGGCAAGAACGCTTCTGCAACCGGTGAGATTCTAGTTGGTCACAATGAAGACAATGATCGTCGTATTTTGATGAGTCAATATTGGGTACCGGCTGCGACGCATAAAAAAGGGGAATTAATTACGTATGAACCAACTGCGGCCAAAATCCCTCAAGTTGAAAAGACACTAGGTTATTGGTGGACGCAAACATTGGCTCCAGAAGGGTATAGCTTCTCTGACGGCTTCGTGAACGAAGCCGGCGTTGTGGTGGTCTCCAATAACTGCGGAGATACCGTCGAGAAGGATGAATCAGTTAAAAATGGCGGCGTCGGTTACGGTGTGAGACGTATTGTGGCTGAGCGCGCTCACAGCGCTCGCGAAGCTGTTGACATCGCCATTGAATTGGTTACAAAGTACGGCTACACCCATGAAGGCCGGACATACACGTTTGCCGATCGGAATGAGGCTTGGCAGATTGCGCTGCTTCGAGGACACCGGTATTTGGCTCGCAAGGTGCAAGACAATGAAATTGCGTTCTTAGCGAATTCATATTCATTCACGAACGTGGATTTGACGGATACGGAAAATGTCATCGCATCCCCGGATTTGGTGGAGCATGCGATTAAGATAGGCACTTACAAGCCGGCCAAGGCGGGAGATTATTCTGACTTTAATTTCCGCGAAGCCTATCAGCCTGATCGTCGTCGCGCCGCTGACTGGAATAAGCAGCGTGTGCAGACGTTCATGAAAATTATGACTGGAGAAGCGCCCCAGGATCATAACGCGATTCCACAGTCCATTATTCCTAAAGAAAAAGTGACTGCATGGGACATTCAAAAAGTGATGCGCGCCCAGTCCGATCAGGTAGACCGTTCAGTGACCGGATGGCATTTATATGATCTGCGTGATATCGGAAATATTGACACGCATGACAGCGTCGTTTTTAAGATGACGAAAGATCCACTTTTAACGGTTTCATGGCGTTCAAATGCCCGTCCGTATGAGACTGCTTTTGTCCCGGCTTTCCCCTTGGCGGGGCCCGCCGAAGCGCAATCTTTCATGGATTACAAGACTGGCACTCGCGCGCAATTTCATGCGACGGCTGAACAGTTAGGTTTCTCAATTGATCGCAATGTTTACACCTTTGTGCTTGCCCAGCAGTTCTTGGACTGGATGCCGGATTTGCGTGAAGACGTCCTCGAAGGCATTGAAGAGTTTGAAAAGGCAAAAGCCGAACAGTTGGCAGGCATCGAAGAACGCGCCAAAATTTTAGCGACCGTGAATCGTGAACGCGCTCGTGACTTCCTGCATGAATTCAATGTTCTCAATTACAACGAGGCATTGGGAGCGGCTTCACGCGTTTTGCAAAAGGCGGCGCAATGGGATGTGTTTGTGACCAAGGACACTTTAAGCCTCAGTGACGAGGGCACTGTTGATGTTGTGCTCTTTTCCAAGAAAGGGTTCGATGCGACAAAGTTGGATCCTAACGTGACAGAATTCGGCTCTGCCTGGTCTGATGGTGAAGATGAATTGAATCGGCAACGCGCAAAGCCAGTGAAGGTGACATTTAAAGATGTTAATGGCGATGGAATGAATGACGCAGTTATGACATTCCCGGTCAAGGGCGCTGTCGCAACAACTTTTGAGGGTGTGAAGACCGAGCTCTTCCTCTTCACAGAGGTTGATGGAAAGCGTGTTGCCGCTTTTGACACGGTGAAAATCACGAAGTAACTTCGCATTGTTTTGCTTTTTACCTCCGATTTGACAGCTTGTTGAGTCGGAGGTTTTTTGCGAAGTGATGCCATCGACAACTCACGAAGGTCGAACCGAAGCGCTTTTATTTTTCCGTGTGCTTGTAAATGGCTTTACAATGACGGGTTGAGCTTCAGACAAAATCGGTGATTCGAGGCACCGTGATGTGTCATAAAAATTAAATAACTGGATGCTAAAATCCACCGTTTCGGCGCACCTTCAGGTGCATAGTTTTCATCTAATTCGAGCGAGGTGCACGGATGCCCAGCGACAATCGCATCGTTTTGCCAGCGGCAACGACAACGGCTAAGCCTGCTGTGGTTGCCCGTGAGCCTGAGCTCGCCAGCCGGGCGCTCGCGCGTATTCAACAGTGCATTGAAAAGTCTGAGGACAATCGCCGAACAATCTCTTCCACCGGTGCGTTGACCGAAGAGCAGGAACAGCGGATCCGAGACAGCCTTGCACTTCAAGTGAAGGCTGAAATTTCGAAGATCCTTGAGCCATTGCATCCGGCTGACATCGCGTACATCTTGGAGGCGTTGCCGACTGACGATCGCATGATCGTTTGGGATTTGGTGAAGTCCAACCAAGACGGTGATGTGTTGGTTGAAGTCAATGACGGTGTTCGTGAAACCTTGATTGACGCCATGGATCGCGAGGAACTCGTTGATGCCATGGAAACACTGGACACCGACGAGATTGCCGACTTGGTCGAAGATTTGCCACCGGATGTCGTCGCTGAAGTCCAAGAAGGCCTGACTACCAAGGAACGAGCTCAGTTGCGGGCGGCAATGAGCTATCCTGAAGATAGCGTCGGTGCTCGCATGGATTTTGAGATTGTCTCGGTTCGCGAGGAAGCAAATCTTGAAATGGTTCTTCGCTATTTGAGAAGTTTTGAAGAACTTCCTGAGCTAACCGATACGATTTTCGTTGTTGACCGTCAGCAAAAGCTCAAAGGAATACTGCCTTTGGCAAAGATTATCGTAAGCGACCCAGAGCGAACGGTAAAAGAGTTGATGAGGGGGGATGCGCTGACATTAAATCCCTTGGATGAAGCAACTGACGCGGCGCAAGCTTTCGAGCGTTACGACTTGGTGAGCGCTCCGGTAGTTGATGAAACGGGAAGATTGGTTGGCCGGCTCACTGTCGACGAAGTGATGGATGTCATTCGAGAATCTGGCGACGAGGACGCGTTCGCTGCGGTCGGCTTGGATGATGAGCAGGATTTGTTCGGTAGTGTTTGGGAGGCGGCAAAAAGCCGCTGGATATGGTTGGGCGTCAACCTTTGCACGGCCTTTTTCGCTTCACGAGTGATCAGCTGCTTTGAGGGGACCATTTCTCGTGTGGTGGCTTTGGCGACGCTTTTGCCGATTGTGGCAGGAATTGCCGGTAACACCGGCAACCAAACTCTGACGCTGTTAGTTCGCTCGCTTGCGATGGGGCAGGTGACAAGTTCCAACCGTAGTGATTTATTCAAGAAAGAACTTTGCGTGGCGATCATTAACGGGGTTATCTGGGGGCTTATCGCCGGTGGATTTGCTTGGTTGCTTTATGCCGACAGTGATATGGGCATGAAGTTGGGACTAGTGATGTTTCTTGCGATGATGCTCAATATCATCGTTGGCGCCTTAGTCGGATTGATTGTGCCGTTGACCTTAAAACGTTTGGGCCGTGATCCGGCGATGGGAAGCTCCGTGTTGCTGACGTTCATTACTGACAGTGGCGGATTTTTGATTTTCTTGGGACTAGCCACCGCCTTTTTTGCCTAATTTTGAAAATCTCCGAGTTGCCACTGAGCAATGGCGATAGCGGTCAGGCCAGCGGTTTCTGTTCTTAAGACACGGGGGCCCAGCAGTGCGGATCGGTAGCCCATTTCGCGCGCAAGTTCAATTTCCCGGTCGCTAAAACCACCCTCTGGTCCGACAGCGAAGGTAATTGATGTTCCGTTTGATGGAAAGACTAAATTGGCAGAGCTTCCTGGCGCCAGTAAGACGTTGAGTTCGGATTGCCCGATTTCAAGAGCTTTTTGGATAGTCGGCGAGTAAATCACTTCAGAAAAAAAGGAGCGACCGCACTGCTCACAGGCTGCCTGCACGGTCTTTTTCCATTGTTCAAGGCGTTTGGTCAAGCGCTTCTCATCCAGTTTGGTCACGGAACGCTCGGTTGGGGCGATAATGATGCGTTTGACGCCTAGTTCCGTGGTCTTTTCCAAAATCCAATCCAGCTTTTCTTGTGAGACTAAAGCCTGTATCAATGTGACCTCAAGTGGGCTTTCATTGTTTGATTGAGCAACAGAGACGATTTCAGCCTCAGTTCTATCAGCGAAAAAGTGTAATTTCACCTGCGCTTCATTGCCCTGTCCGTCAAATAGAACAGCTGAATCGCCCTCTCTCATTCTCAAGACTCGGCTTGCGTGATGAGCGGTTTTTTCAGGCAAAGCAATGGTTTTACCGATTGTATAGGAAACGGGAACATAAAATCGAGCAGCCATGAAGCAAGATCAGAAAAGGTTAACTAACAGGGTATGAGTATAACCTGACGCGACAAAAAGCGACCGAACCTTTCGGTCCGGTCGCAAAGATCCCCGCAAAGGACACTATGTTAACGGTTAATCCTTCTTCGACTTGTTGGCGAAGAAGTTGGCGTTTTCAATGTCAGTGGTGCGAATCGTAAAGACCTGATTGGTTAGATCTTCGGTGAGCTTTTCAGCTTCCGCCATCACCTTTAGGTTCCAGTCATTGAGCATCTTGTCAGCCTTCTTCGGATCTTTCTTATAGATCTTCAGATAATCTTCTTCAAAGGCCTTTTGCTTCACAGCGGTATCGGCTTCAAATTTCTTATAGGCTTCTTTCACCACCGGTGCAAGTTTCGGGTAATCCGTCATTACCAAAGTTTGAAGCTTGCGGTACTTCCAGTAAAGCGATTGGCTGTCAGCTTGGTTGGTTCCCATGCCGTAGTGAGCGGGGTAGGCATCAAGACCGTGGTAGAACGGAACGTACACGGACAGGTCAGCCATGCCCATCGCCAAATAAATCACGGAGCCGATTTCTCGTGGCATCCACGGACGGACCTGCATGATGTGTGACTCATACGTGCGGAACACACTGATCGGACGATATTCTTCATCGCCACGCAAGCCGTTGGTGTACGGATCATGGCTCTTTAATTCGCCGGATTCGTAGTGGTTGCGCATGATGGCTTTTAAGTCATCGACGGTGACCTTTTGTTCCGGCTTGGCGTAAACCGGGAAGTTGCGACCGTCTTGGACGTCTTGCTTCAAGCTCGGTGTCAAGATTTTTTGAATTTGCCAGACACGCGGGTCGTTGTAGACGCGATCGCGGCTGTCATCGCGGGTATATGCCTTGGAGAAATTGAATTTTCCGTCTTTCTTCGGATCATAAAAGCCGTTGTCGGTAGCCCATTTCACAAGGTTTTTACTGGCCATGAAATCCGGGCTTTCCGGATCGTATTCTTGCAAACGACCTTGATTGCCGGTGGCAAAATATTGGTCTTTCGGCGTGCGTTGAGCAAGCCACTGGTGGCCTGTCCCCGTTTCGAAATACCAAACTTCTTTTTCATCAACCATGACAACGCCGAAACCTTCACCGGCGCCGATGGTTTCAACGATGTGGCCTAAGGTTTGAACGGCTTCTCGAGCGGTCTTAGAACGAGACAGGAGCACGTCTGGGATATCATCTTCGGTGATACCCGTTTCTTCGTTATAGGGATCAAGCTTGAGCGCATCGTCGCGTGCGAAAATGGATTCTGTGCCTGAAACACCGACACCGGCTTCGTTAAAGCCGACAGCGCCATGCAATTGCGTTTGCCAGTTAGGGACCGTTGTGAAACGCAGGGAATTCTTCGGCAAAGGATACTCAAAGTTCGTAGCGCCTTTGTGATCTTGGGTGCGATACATCCCGGTTTGATTTTTCTTAGCCGGATGAATCACCATATGTTGGGCCTTTAATGCGGAACTATCAGCGCTGCGGGCAATTAAGAATGAGCCGTCAGCAGTCGCGCCTTCGCCGACAACCACAGTCGTGCAAGCAAGCGCCATAGATGAGAAAGCCGCTAAAACGGCAGCGGCGACAACGGATTTATTAAGCATCAATGCATCTCCTTTCCTAATTCAGGTTGTTGTGAACTCAATGTTGAAGCTCACTTCAACCGCCGACAATGCTACGCCTTTTGCCTAAAAATAGGTAATTATCCTTATAAGTAGTTTTACTTATTGTCGAGACGGTCTTAATTTTGTCTAAATTAAAGTTTTTCTCAGTTATTTCAACTTTTTTTCGTTAAAATCCCCTTGAATGTTTGGCCCGCTCGAATGTAACCATTTCGAGCGGTCGAGTCGTTATTTTTATCGGAAAAATACAATGACTGTTACTCCTCAATTGATGGCCAATGCAATTCGAGCATTGGCGATGGATGCGGTACAAAAAGCAAAATCGGGTCACCCGGGTATGCCGATGGGCATGGCTGACATCGCAGTGGCTCTTTGGACGCGTCATCTTCGTCATAATCCGGCCAATCCTCATTGGATCGGGCGTGATCGTTTCATTCTCAGTAACGGTCACGGGTCGATGTTGCAGTATGCGTTGTTGCACTTGACCGGATACGATCTCTCGATTGAGGATTTGAAGGCGTTTCGTCAGTGGCACAGTAAGACCCCCGGACACCCCGAAGTGGATGTGACGCCCGGAGTCGAAACCACGACCGGGCCTTTGGGGCAGGGGATCGGCAATGCTGTCGGCATGGCTTTGGCCGAAAGAATGCTTGCAGCGGAATTCAATCGCCCAGGCTTTGATGTCATTGACAACTACACTTACTGCTTCTTGGGAGACGGTTGCCTGATGGAAGGCATCAGCCACGAAGTCTGCTCCTTGGCCGGGACTTGGAAACTCAATAAGCTCATTGTGATTTACGATGACAATGGAATTTCCATTGACGGCAAAGTTATCAACTGGTTCTCAGACAATACCCGTGAACGGTTTGAAGCTTACGGTTGGAATGTGATCGGTCCAGTTGATGGTCATGATATTGACGCAGTGGATGCCGCGATCGCAAAAGCGAAGACCTCTGAAGATAAGCCAACGCTGATTATTGCGCGTACCGTGATCGGAAAGGGATCGCCTAATCGAGCCGGCACGAGCAAAGTTCACGGTGAAGCTCTGGGTGAAGAAGAGCTGAAATTGACGCGTGACGCACTTGATTGGCATTGGGAACCGTTCGTCATTCCGGAAGAAATTTACAAAGCGATGAACGCTTGTGAAAAAGGCGCTCAGCTTCAGGCTCAATATGATGAGCTCTTTGCCCGCTATCGCCAAGCCTATCCAGACTTGGCTTCTGAATTGACGCGGCGTTTAAGCGGTCAATTGCCGTCAGACTTTGATGATGTCATGCAAAAGGCGATTGCTGGAGCCGCTCTCGCTCAGGAAACCGTTGCGACGCGCAAGGCAAGCCAGAAAGCGTTGAATGCTTTTGCACAGCATCTGCCTGAATTATTAGGTGGCTCGGCGGACCTGACCGGTTCCAATTTAACTAATTGGACGGGCGTTGAGGCCATGCGTCCCGACACCTATTTGGGGCGCCACATCAACTACGGCGTGCGTGAATTCGGCATGAGCGCAATCCAAAACGGCATTGCCCTATACCGCGGCTTTGTGCCCTTTAGCGCGACGTTCCTTACTTTCTCCGACTATTCGAGAAACGCAATCCGCATGGCCGCCTTGATGAAGCAGCGCTCGATCTTTGTCTTTACGCATGACTCCATCGGTTTGGGTGAAGACGGTCCGACGCACCAATCAATTGAACACATTCCGAGTTTGCGTTTGATCCCGAATTTAAATGTTTGGCGTCCCTGTGATACGGTCGAGGCGTTGGTTGCTTGGGAAAGCGCGGTAGAGTCAGACAAGACTCCGTCGGTGATTATCGGATCTCGGCAAAATATTGAGTTTACTAAACGCTCTCCCGAGATGATTCAGGCGCAAGCTAAAGAAGCGCTCCAAAAGGGTGCTTACGTGATGCTCGAGTCGGGAAAGGGTGCCGATTGCATTGACTGTGTGTTGCTTGCCACCGGTTCCGAAATTCCGCTCGCAGTGAAAGCTCGCGCAGTGTTGGAAGCTAAAGGACTGGGTGTTCGTGTGGTTTCAATGCCCTGTGTTGATTTGTTTGATCGGTTGCCTGAGGCCCAACAAAAGGCACTTCTGACCGATGCTCCCAAGGTTGCCATCGAAGCAAGTGTGACGGGCTTATGGTACAAGTATGTTAAAGATGGTCGGGTGATCGGAATTGATACATTTGGAGAATCGGCTCCGGCGTCTGTGCTCTGGGAAAAATTCGGCTTTACGGTGGACCGTGTTGTGCAAACCGTTGAGCAATTAATTCAACAACGTTAATTCAAAGGAATGATTGAATATGACTATTAAGGTTGCCATTACCGGTTTTGGCCGTATCGGCCGTAACGTGCTTCGCGCTCACTACGATATGGGCAAAAAACACGATATCGAAATCGTCGCGATCAATGCGATGGGCGATATTAAGACCAATGCTCACTTGTTGCGTCATGATACCGTGCACGGTTTCTTCAATCATGAAGTGAAAGTTGAAGAAGTTTCTGACACCGAAAAGTATTTGATTGTTGACGGTGACCGTATTCGTGTGCTCTGCGACCGTAATCCGGCAAATCTCCCCTGGAAGGAATTGGGTGTGGATCTTGTGATGGAATGCACAGGCGCTTTCCGTACAAAAGAAAAATGCTTGCCGCACTTGCAGGCTGGCGCGAAGAAAGTGTTGATTTCAGCACCGGGCAAGGGGGTTGACGCCACGGTGGTCTATGGCGTGAATCAGGACGTTCTGACCGCCGACATGACGGTTGTTTCCAATGCGTCTTGCACAACGAACTGCTTGGCCCCGGTTGTCAAGGCGTTAAATGACGGTTTAGGCGTCGAACGTGGCTTGATGACGACGATTCACGCATACACTAACGACCAAGTGTTAACGGATGTGTATCACAAGGACTTGCGTCGTGCTCGCGCGGCCACCCACTCCATGATCCCGACAAAGACTGGCGCTGCGGCGGCTGTTGGCTTGGTGTTGCCCGAATTAAACGGCAAGCTTGATGGTTTTGCTGTTCGCGTGCCGACGATTAATGTTTCTTTTGTTGACCTCACATTTGAAGCAAAACGTGACACGACGGTCGAAGAGGTTAACGCTATCATGAAGGCCGCGTCCGAAAAGCCGGAAAACCAAGGTATTTTGGGTTACAACGACGAATTGCTTGTCTCGGTTGACTTCAACCATGACTCGCACTCTTCGATCTTTGACTCCACCTTAACGAAAGTCTCCGGCACACGTTTGGTCAAAGTGACGGCATGGTACGACAATGAGTGGGGATTCTCTTGCCGCATGCTGGATACCGCTTGTGCCATGATGGCCGCCAAGTAACGAAGAAGATTGGTTAAGTCTCAAGGAATCTCTCAGCCTTTGGGAGGTTCCTTTTTTTATAGTGAAGTATTAGGGTAAGTTGGGATTGCAATTCTTTTGTAACATTATCCAAATTGCTTAGAAAACAATAAAAAATTTTATTCGATTTGTAAAAAATTGGATGATCGAATTTCTTATTCTTTTAAATAAATCAAATAGTTAAAAGAATTTTTTAAAATGTATTAGCCATTTTGACTATTGTTGAAGTTTAAATTTTGAGGCATATTAACGACATGCAAACATGCAATCCTCTTTTGAAAGTATCTCCCCCTCTATGAGATATCGCTCCGTGAAAACGGAGCTTTTTTTTTGCCCTATAAAAGGAGGGGCTCAAATGAGCCCCTCTGAAAGATTGATGCTAATTCATCAAATGGTTATTTCGCAGTATTTAACCGTTCAATCATCTTCAAGAACACTTCCAAACCGACCGGCATACTTTCGGTGTCCTGAATTTCGAAGTCGCTCTTATGGTGACCGTGGTTGTTGCAGCCGTAGAAGAAGAAGGCTGCCTTGCCGCCGTGAGATTGAACCTTGTTGATCAACAAAGAGCAGTCTTCACTGCCGGTGCAACCGACAATGTCAAAGACGCGGGTAACGCCCTCAACGCTTTGGGCGGCTTCTTTAACCATATCGGAGAGGTCTTCATCGCAAGCAACGCTTTCAGCTTTACCCATGACGTCAATCTTATATTGGACGCCGTAGCTCTCAGCGGAGCCACGAATCATGCGCTCAGCGGTTTCTTGCATGTATTGGTTAATGGCTGCAGTCTTGCCGCGAACTTCCATTTCGATGGAAGCATGAACCGGCACCACGTTACGACCTTCACCGGCGCGAAGCGTGCCGATGTTGACGCTCGTATCACCTTGACCGTGGCGTGCAATGCCCATGACTTGCATGGAAGCCGAGCAGGCGGCCATCAAGGCATTGCGACCGAGTTCAGCGGCAGCACCCGCATGGGCGGGAACACCTGTGAAGGAAACATTCATCTTGGTTGTGGAGAGGAAACCGCTACGGATGATGGCAACTTCGTGCAGGTGAGCCGCCACACCGATATGAGCGCCAACTAAGTAATCGACGTCATCAAGGTTGTTGGAGGCGGCGATACCGCATGCGCCCTTTGTGCCTTCTTCGGCGGGTTGGAAAATGATCTTAATCGTGCCGCAAAGCGAGTCCGCATTGTCGTGGATCCAATGGGCGACAGCCAACCCCATGGCGGCATGAGCGTCGTGACCGCAGGCATGCATGAGACCGGCGCATTCGCTGTCGAACCCGCCACAGAAAGCTTCATTGGTTTTGTCGTGATTTTCTTCAACGTTGACACAGTCAATGTCAAAACGCAAAGCGGTGACAGGGCCAGGGCGACCCGTTTCCCAAATGGCGAGACAGCCCGTGTAGCCTTGCATTTCGTCAAGCAGCTTTTTGTCCATGCCAAGCTTCAAGGAACGAGCCATGGCCGCTTCGACAACAGCCGGTTCACGACCAAGCACAGCGTCTTTGTTAAAAAGCGCTTCACCGAGGACAGTTTTGAAACCTAATTCACGGACACGATTAACGATGACTTGCGTCGTCAAGAATTCGGTCCATGCAATTTCCGGATGCTTATGCAACTTGCGTCGCGTTTCAATCATTTCCGGAATGTAAGCGGACAAAGAAATCATGGTCTTAACTCCTTTCCTAGAAGAACCTGTTTTTTACAAACGACTCGATTTTAGCCACGCGCTTGAGGTCTTGGACTAATAAGTTAACTGAATTCTTTGTCCTTAAGTCAAAAGTCATGCATTTTGTGCTACGGTTTTGACCTTTGCTCCAACCGGAGCTTGTTCGGAACGCAGCACAAAGTAGAGACCGCCCAAGATGGCAACGAGTCCGAGACAAGCGCCTGCATTGACTGCTTCGCCCACCACGACGATGGCCAAAATGAAGGCAGTGACCGGCTCCAATAAGCCTAAGGCCACACAGGTTGAAACGCTCGTTGTCTTTAAAGCTGTCCCGTAAAGAAGATAGGCAACGCCGGTGACGACAACGCCGAGGTAAAGCACAATAAGCGCATCATGCAGGTCGACAGAAGGCATTCCGGAAGCGATGAAAGCAGCCGGAGCGGCAACCAATACGGCCACGCTGAAGGTGTGCGTTGTTGCTCGTAATGGAGTTGTGATTTTCACGAGTTCTTTAGCTAATAGGGAATAGGAAGCGTAGCAGAAACCCGTGATAACGCATAAAAGCAATCCAAAAGGATTCACGGTCACGCTTTGCGCTTGAGCAACAGCCATCAAAACACCGCCAGCGACAGCAATGACGATGCCAATTAACCACATTCGATTCGGTCGCTTCTTATAAACAATGGTTTCAATAACGCCAGCCCAGACTGGAGCGGAACCAATAATAGTGCAAGAGCCTAGGGCAATCCCTGCAATTTTGACGGAATTGAAAAATCCAAGGTTGAAAAAGGCCATGGCTAACCCGGCCATGAGAACTAGCACGGGGTAGGGAACCGCGATGCTCGAAGCGCTTGCAGCTGTCGATTTTTTGTGGTTTAAGCATAGCAAAGGCCAGAAAAAACAAACGGCAAAAAATAGTCGTAAAGCGCCAACCCAATACGGGCTTAACTCGCCCTCAATAAAACTTTGCGCCGTTCCTGCGCTTCCCCACAAGATGGCGGCGCTAGCTGCTAGAGCAATACCTAAAAAACCAAAAGATGAACGCATGATCTTAAATCCTTAGAAAAGTTCGATCATTATAGCTCAAATATCTTCATGTGAAGATTCTTTTTGTGAAGATACAAAATAATGCTTGAAAATTCTTCAATTGTCTGAAAATATCTATAACTAACCGAGTAGTTTTCTTGGTCTGTGTAGTATATTTAGAACATTCATTTTTAATGAGGTGCAACCATGGCATATCTTGAACCGGTAACCGATCAATGGCTTATTCAAACTCGCCGTCAAATCCACGCTTGGCCTGAACCGGGCTGGGCGGAGTTTGTCTCAGCAGCTCGCGTCATTGAGCACTTGGAAAAAGAAAATTTCAAAGTGCTTTGTGGTCGTGAAGTGATCAATGAGAAGTTCATTCGCGGGGCAAAGAAGTCTCAGATTGAAGAAGGTTTGAAGTTTGCTCGCGAACGGGGAGTGAGTGAAGCGATTTTGGCTCGCTTGGACGGAGTGACGGGCGTTGTCGGCATTTTAGAAACGGGCCGTCCTGGTCCGAAGGTGGGTTTCCGCTGTGAATTGGACTGTGTGCCGGTGACGGAAACTGACGATCCGGAACACATCCCCAATAAAGAAGGCTTCGCTTCTCAGCATCCGGGTTATATGCATGCCTGCGGTCACGATGGTCACCAAGCGGTCATGATGGGCCTTGCCACTTGGTTAAACGCCAATCGCGATCAATTGTGTGGGACGGTCAAACTTATTTTCCAACCGGCCGAAGAAGGCGTTCGCGGTGCGCGTCCTTTGGCTGAAAGCGGCATTTTGGATGACTTGGATTACCTGTATTGCGGTCATTTGGGTTGCGATATTCCGGGTGATGAAGTGGTTTCCGCTCCTGAAAAATTCCTTTGCACGACCAAAGTCGACTTCCGCTTCAAAGGCACTGCTTCACATGCAGGTATGCAGCCGGAAGTAGGTCGTAATGCGTTGATGGCTGGTTCCACTGCCTCTTTGGCATTGATGGCATTGCCTCGTCACGGCTTAGGGATGACACGTGTCAACGTGGGTTACTTGCGCGCCGGCGAGGGTCGTAATGTGATTGCTTCAACGGCAGAAATGCAAGTTGAGGTGCGCGGTGAAACCGAAGCGATCAATACTTGCATGTTTAACGAAGCAGTGACACGCGCCGAAGGCGCCGCAGCGATGTATGGTTGCACTTGTGAGCACGAAATTATGGGTGAAGCCATTGACTTTGTGCCTGATTTGGAAGTGCAAAAGAATATCGAGGAAGCTGCTAAAACGGCTCGTTATTGCACGAAGGTGAGCCCGACGATGAACTTTAACGGTAGCGACGATGCCACAGTGTTGATTAAGCGCGTTCAAAAGACAGGCGGTCAGGGTGGCTATCTTGTTGTTGGTTCTGATTTGAAAGCCGGTCACCATCAGGCGAAGTTTGACTTTGAAGAAAAGCGTCTGGCAGAAATGTTTGACATTTACCGCGCGCTTGTGATCAAACATACCGGGGCGTAATCGTGACCGAGGCAGCTAACCAAAAATTGCGGGACTTCGTTGACTCTCTTGAAGAGGAATGGAAAGCGCAAGTTCCCGCCTTGCCGACTGAGCCGATCTCGGTCGTTGCGCGTCTGGTGCGGATGAGTTACTACATTGAACGTCGAGTGGCTGTCAATCTTGCTCGTTATGACCTGACAAGGGGCGAATTTGAAGTACTCGCCGTTTTGACGCGCAATCCTAATGAGGACATCACGCCGAAGATCCTTCAGACGAAGATTCTCATTACTTCGGGCGGGTTATCTAATCGTATTCGCAAGCTCGAGGAAAAGGGGCTCTTGGAAAGGCTGCCCGATCCGTCAGACCGCCGAGGCGTGATTCTGAAGGCAACGGAAAAAGGCAAAGCCCTAACGCTTGAGGCGGTCACTTCACATGTCGAAGTGGAGCGCCAGCTCGTGGCGGGTTTAAGCCAAGACGAGCAGAAAGAATTGGCCTCTTTATTGAAGCATTTGATTTTGCTTCAACAGCAGGAACTCAATCAAAACAGCCTTCGCTAAACTTTTAAAATGGATGTGGTCCTCATTTCTGTGTTTCAGAAGTGAGGACCACTTTGTTTGTGTTCTGATTGGGTGGAGGCTCGTTTACCACATGGCTCGGAAGTAGGCCTGCGTAATGTGATAGTAAACTGGAGCAGCAAACATCAACGGAGCCAAACGTTCCAACGTCCCCCGTCCTATATAGCGGTCACCATCCATAAAGCGGCTGCCTAAAGAGCGCTTGACGGAAGAAATGACGATATCGCCCATAAGACCGGAAACAACGATGGCAAAAGACATCACAAGGGCTTGCCAAGAGCGGAAAGGCGTCATCCAGTACAGCGCATAACCGGCAAGCATCGCAAGTAGCCCACCGACCAATAGCCCCTTAACCGTTTTATGGGGATTGTCCCTTAAAGGTTTGCCGCCAAAGTAGGAACTCGCTATGACGACAAACAAGTCACCCAAAAAAACAATCAAGAGGAAAAATAGCAATAAGAGTGAAGGACTGGAGCCAAATCGTTGAATGTCGAAATTCATCAGGGCCGGGGCGTGGCTGACGCAGTAAACACTTAACATTAAACCCCATTGAACTTTAGCAACTCGATCTAAAAATAAGTCATTATCTTTTCTCACAGACATCAAAATGGGGAGCAACAAGAAAAGATAGACTGGGATAAACAGCGTGAAAAGTGAGTTTTTGTCAAAACCAATTAATAAATACTGCACCGGAATAATGACATAAAACGAAATGACGAGTGCCCAGTGGTCGCTAGGTTTCGTTGGTGTTAGAGCGACAAATTCTCGGAAAGTAAAAAACGAGATGATGGCAAAAATAACCAGTAATACTGTCTGCCCAGCCCAGAAGGCGATGGTGAAAATTAAAATAAGCCACCAACCGGTTTTTACGCGCGAGTTCACCGCTCGAATGCGATCAATCTGCTCGGTTGATGTGGCACGACGCAAAGCCCATTGACCATATGCCGTTCCGAACGTCGCTAACAGCAACAAGACGGCCAAAATCAGTAAATACGTTTCCTGCAGGGTAAGACCTAAACGCATTTTTATTGCTCCGAAAGGTGAATAACCGCTTCACGGGCCCGTTCGAGAAACTCTTCCTTGGGATCTTCCGGGGTGAAAGGCAATGGCGCGCCAAAGCGCACCGAGCAAATCGTCGGAACCGGAATAAAAGAACCTTTCGGCATTGACCGATGAAGGTTTTCGATATAAACCGGGATGAGTTCTACATCCGGAAACTCTCGGGCCAGACGCCAAATGCCGCTTTTAAATTGACTTGGCAACGGTTGGGGACGCCTTGTTCCTTCTGGGAAAATGATCATCGAAGAACCTTCCCTCAAGCATTCTCGCAACGGTTCCATTGGGTCAGAATGCTCGGTTCTGCGGCGATCCACGAGCACAACGTTGAGTTCTTTTGCAATGCGTTTACGGATGGAATTGGCGGTTTCGCCCCAATAGTCTCTGGCGGCAACCGGACGGGTATGACCACGCATTTCCTTCGGAAGCGAAGACCAGAGAACGATGGTATCAAGATGGCTTGTGTGGTTGGCGAAGTAAATGCGCTGGTGGTCTGATGGCGAACAGCCTTTCCATTGCGGGTAGGCACCGACCAGAAGGCGCGTGAGCCACACAATTGGGGTCATGAGCTTAAACAAAAGTAAACCCTCGTAATAGTTAAAACGTCGCGATATCGGCGTTCAATTTTTTAAAACGTACAGTCTTTGGTGAAAATAATAATCTAAAAGTGGGTAAATCGCTTTATTTGATGACTTTTCCTTTGAGAGCGGGTAGCAAAGTGCGGACCTCATTAAGACGCTGTTTTGTGATATCGGCCAGCAAGACTCCCTCACCTCGGGTTAATTCTGCGACAGTCATTCCCCATGGATCTACAACGAGGCTGTGCCCCCAAGTCTGACGCCCGCTTTCATGGTCTCCACCTTGCGCGCAAGCAATGACATAACATTGATTTTCGATAGCGCGAGCTTTAATGAGTGTTTCCCAGTGCGCCTTGCCGGTTGTGGTCGTGAAAGAGGCGGGCAGAGTAATAATATCGGGACTGTCAAGACCACGGAAAAGCTCCGGGAAGCGCAAGTCGTAACATACAGCAAGTCCAATGCGCCAAGCACCTTCCCAAGACTCAATTGGCAATGTCGTGAGTGTTTTACCCGCTTGTGTAAATTCATCTTCATGATAGTGTTCATTGCCCCGATCAAACTGGAAAAGATGAATTTTGTCATAGCGAGCCTCAACTTCACCATTTGGGTTATAAACGAGGCTTGCGTCAATAAAGTGACTGTCGTCATCGGCCTTGAGCACGATGGAGCCAGCGACCAACCAGATTTGACCTTGTCTGGCAACTTCACTCATTGCATTCTGTATTGGACCATCGCCAAAGGTTTCTGCAACCGTTAAATTCTCCTTGTCCCATTTTGGAAGATAAGCGAAATATTCCGGTAAGACAACAAGCTCAGCTCCGCTTTGTTGGGCAGAGCGGATTAAAGTTTGGGCTGTTTGAAGATTTGCCTCAATGTCTGTGCCCGAAACCATTTGACAGGCTGCAATTCGCATGGTGATTATCCTTTCCGTTATTGTGGGGAAGCGGTCGTTTGCCGATTCTCGCTATCTGAGACTTTCTCGATCACCGGATTATCAATCGTCCCCGTTACCTGATATTCAACGCTAAAAAGTTGTGACAGCGGGGTTTGGAGCGCCAGTTGAGCGAGGAAACTACCGACGCCCAAAATTGGATTGGCAACAGCAAGCGCCAAACTGGCTCCACCTAAACTGATGTCTGGCAGTACCGTAATTTTGAAGTTTTGTGACAAAGTATTCAAATCCAAATGCCCTTCCGAAAGAACGGTGGCTTGAGGGCCCACAATCCTGAAGTCGTTCGTTTGCAATATGCCTTCTGCTATCGCGATGGAAGATGAAATGGAGTCAAAGACAAAGCCTTGTCCAACAACGTCCCTAAAATCTAAAGTCAAACGTCGTAAAAGCGTTTGCAAGGACAATAGCGAGAGCAGACGTCCAGCGCCAGGTTCCACCTGCAGAATTTGTCCCGATCGCATCAATACGGACATTTCTCCCATGAGGGACTCGGTGGCAAAGTCAACAGGAGCTCCGGGCCAATTTAATTGAGCATTGATTTGTCCCGCTCCGTCATTGACGGCATGTTGCATGTCAAAGCGTTGCAGGAGTATGCCCAAATCATTGACATCCAGTGTCGCTTCCAAATGAGTTTGAGAGCGCTCTTTTTTGCCTGCATCCCAAGAACCCGAGGCAGTCAATTTGGCTTCATCGGTTGAGATTTCAAACTGATTCAGGTGCCACACATTGGAAGTCCCGCGGCCGGTGTTTGTTGCCTGAAGGAGCAATTGCCCCAATTGGTAATGTTGGTATTGTAGATCTTTGATCGTTAGTTCGATCGACGGCAGTGATTCAGTGTATTGGGGAGCCACTTTCATTGCTTCATCAACAATGACTTGGGGTTGCGGTACGTGCAGATAATCAAAATTGGCTCTCAGAAGGGCGTGGCTTTGTTGTCTTTCTGGAACGAAAGCAAAAGTCCCTTTGGCTAAGTCGGAGGCTATGGTCCCGGACCATTGGTTGCCTTGCCCAATTTGCGCGTTGATATTGACATTGCGGAAATTGAGTTTGTGATAACTGAAATTATTGATGGCGATGGCCGCCCTGGATAAAGACAGTGATTTTATGTCGCTTCCCGAGTCTTGTTCGTAAGCGTTATTCAGATCAGAGAGAATGCTCTGCCAATTGTCATAATTAAAATTTTGCGCCTTGGCAAAAATCGCTAAGCCGCTGCCATTGTGCTGCGCCGGCAGGGTTTGACCGACCGCAATGACCCCGTTATGAGCGTGAGTGTGACCGCTTTTATCGGTTGCGTAATCAATGCCAAGGCCGAAAATCTTGCCGATGGACAGCTTCATGCGCGAGGAGCATTGTCGGTCAGAGCATGGCGCATAGCTAAATGTCAGAGGAACCGGTGTTTCTTTTGATTTGTTAAAGGGGGCCGGCATTTGGCTTTCCAGCCCAACTAAATCGCTACTCACTTGCACAGAAACACCGTGATCGATTGTGACGGCGACATCGGCCTGGGTTTGACCTGTTACATGCTTCATCAGAGCGTCCGTTGATGGGTTGTCAACAATGGAGGCAATGCTTGTTGGTGTGACCCGCCCATGAACTTCAATCGCTATTTTTCCGTCATTGGTATCAATGGAGCCGGTGGCAGGTTCACCATAAACCGTCGCCGTAAGCGAATTCGCCCAAAGCCCCTTTTCCGTGAAATAAATAGAGCCCGAAGCGTTGTCCAACGGAGGGACATTTGTCAAAACGACACGGTTGCCACTAAGGGAAATGTCACCTTGCACCGCGGTATCGTGAGCTTTGGTGATCGGGATGTTTAGTTTTAGATCGAGTTGAGCTTGCCCGGTCAATTCTGCGCCTTTGAAAACATGACTGAGCATTGCTGAGACGGGACTTTCATTAACGAATGAGGCCATGTTGGCAAGCGAGCCTTCCGCTACTCCGTGAATTAAAAGCGGAACACCCTTTGCAGTGAAGCTGGGAATGCTTGCTGTGACATTGTGAATGGGAACGCCTTGGCTTTCCGCGGTGGCATTTTCCACACGCATTCCATTGCCCTCGAAAATCAGCCTTCCATTGATTTTCTCGATACGTGGCCATTCACCGGGGATCCAATCGCCCTCTTTGGCATGCTGATAACTCGGAACATAATCCATTAAAACATTTTCAGCATCACCCGATATGTGAAAGATGAAGTCACTGTTATTCGGATGTTCAAAGGGGAATTGATCCAAAGGTCCGTAAATATTGACTGTGCCGTTTTTGGCAATGCCACCGCGCAACGCCGCTTTCAGCCAGTCGTTCGTTGCCTTGCCGCCGGCTACAATCGGGATGAAGCGATGGGCTGCCGAAGCTCGTAGGTAATGCAAGTCACCTCGCACTTCCAAGGTGCCGGCTCCACCCGTGTCGTACCATCCTCCATGCACCTGAGCTGATGCGTCGGCGTTGGAGACGATGAGGTCTTCCACATTGAAACGAAGTGTGGGCTTGAGCTCCCATGATGCCCTCATCTTGAGAGTGTCCAAGGCAATGTTTTTTTCGAAAAACACACCCGGAAAACTCAGAGTGGAGCTTGGAGAGTCCAGGGTCAACGTTCCACCGTCGTTATTGGCGGTGAATTCACCGGTCAGGTTCTTGAAACCGAAAAAGCCGGGCTTTTGCGGGTTCTTATTTTCGTGATCTTTAAGCGTCAGTCCCTTAAAGCGAGAAGCGACTTCAAAGTGCGTTGGGTTGTTAATGGGACCGGTCCAACTGCCTTCAAAATTCTCGATTAAGCCTTCGGGTTGCATGGCTCGAATGTGGCTGAGAATTTCCTCCGGAATTGGTAACTGCAGACCGATGGTTGTGAGCGAGCGCAGGTCAAAGAACTCGATTTTCATCTTTCCATCGTATGCGGTGCCGTCCCGCAGGGTCCCTTCAATTTGCGTGTCGCCCAAATAATAGGCTGATCGATGGATCGGTTTAATGATGAGATCCTGGGTTTCGAGAGTGAATCGCCCTTCGTCATTGAGGGTTTGAATTAGGCGACCTTGAAGCGAATCAAAACGGAAGTTCTGATCACTTCGATTATTAGCGCGAACACTCACATCATGGAGCGCAATATCCGCAGTCAGCCGTTCCGGGCGTAGCCGATCAAAGTCAAGCCAGAGATTCACGGCTCCACGGCCAGTGTCAATGATGTGATCCAAATTTATGCGACTGGCGATAGTGCCGAAATTTAAATAAGGGACTGAAGCGTAAATTGTGCCGTATAGTTTTTCGAGTCGATTGTCAGAACCGAACCATTTTTCTTTAAAGTTTGCACGGATATCCAAAGGTGTTTCACTTTCCCGTACAACATAAGACTGCAGCCCTAAAGACCAAGCGGTAATGTAGCGGTGTAGCATGAAGTGAGTGTCCCGCAAGCGCACGGGACGATGGTGAGGGTCTGTGAAATCCACGTAACTAAAGCGACCCTTGACGATTTCCAAGTGGTCTTGCTCCAGGAGCCAGTCGATGACGGTTTGAGTATGATCGCCTGATGACGAGGAGTCGTTTTCTTTTTCGGTGCGAACTGTAAAACCGGCAATATTGAAAACGTGTTCTTGCTGCCTTTCAATGTGTAGATCCGGGTTGACGATGATGAGTCGCGCAAGGATCGGTTTAAGTTCAAAGAAAGATAGATAAGAGAACGTCGCTTGAACTTGAGGCAATGTCAGCGACGCGCGCTGACCGGGTTGCGCGAAAGTGACTTTGTTTAAGGTGATGCGAGGGCGCAAAAAATCCCAATCTGCCTTAATGGAGGCGACCGAAATGTCAGTGCCGGTCTGTTCTTCAAGATAGGCTTCGAGTTTTGGAAAAAACTTTTCAATATCTGGCATGACCCATAGCCGCACCAAAAGCAACGATGCGGCAAGAATCATATAAGCGAAAAACAGAACCCACCCTGTCACACGAAAGAAAAATCGCGCACGCAAACGCAATCGCTTTCGTAACAGTCTGTCTCGGCTTGAACAGCTTGAATTAGTTAACATGGAGACGGGGGTCTTCTTGGTCAAAAAGGGCCTCTATTAAACAGTAGCACTTTAGCACAAACACCTTTTTCAGTTGGAAAGGCTGTTCGCAAATCCGCTTCTGGTAACAAACATAACGGTTATGAAACAATTGCGGGTTTCAAGGCGCTGTTGCTTGCAGAAGAAAACTTTTCTACACTGGCAAACAGTTCAATTGCAAAAGAACCAGCATGTTATCACTTAATGAAATTCCCACCGTATCTTTTTTCGCTCAAAGGGCTCTGTCTGCGACTATGCCTTTAGCCGACGAGGCTCAAAGGCTGCAATGGTTGAAGCAATTACAGGCCGAACCATTTACCCGTGAGCGCATGCTCGCCGCATTGGATGGAAAAGAGACTTCGGAGACGCTATTGCCTGCGCTTCGCCAGTTGCGTCGAGAGGTTATGTTGACGTTGCTTTCTCGGCAAGCGACCGGTTTTGCCGATTATTTTGAAGTCGTTAAAACAATGACCGATTTGGCGGAGCTCGCCGTAAGTCGAGTGGTTAAAGTGTTCAGTTTGGAATTGGCGGCACGCTACGGTATTCCCACTTCAGCCCAGGGGGTACCACAGGACCTCTTGGTCGTTGGCATGGGGAAGTTAGGTGGTGAAGAGCTCAATGTGAGTTCCGATATTGACCTGATCTTTGTGTTTGATGAGCAAGGGAAGTGTCGACCGTGTGAAAGTTGCCCGGCCCCTCGAAGAGAGCTCACCAACATGGAGTTTTTTGAGCGGCTTTCAAAGAAAGTGATTCCTGCGCTCTCGGAGATTGAAGGGCCTGGGTTTGTGTTTCGGGTGGATATGCGTCTGCGTCCCAATGGCGATTCGGGGCCGATTTGTGTAAGCAACGAGATGCTCGAAGAGTACCTGTATGTTCAGGGTCGAGAGTGGGAGCGCTTCGCGTGGCTGAAGTCGCGTGTGGTCAATAGACCGGTTTTCACTGACACGGTGACTTTTGAACAACAAACCAAGAACCTAAACGATGTGGTTCGACCCTTTGTTTTCCGAAAGTACGTTGATTTTAACGCGATCAGCGCATTATCAAATCTTCATCAATTGATTCGTTCGGAAACCGTTCGTCGCGAAGCAGGGAAAGATTTGGGAATTGACGTGAAATTGGGGCGAGGAGGTATTCGCGAGATCGAATTTATCACGCAGACTTTTCAGGTGATTCGTGCTGGTCGGGAGCCTGCGCTTAGAGGAAAAAATACCCTTAAGACACTCCCCCTTTTGGCTAAGCATGGGGTAATCAAAGAGGAGCAAGCGCAAAAGCTTTCAGATGCCTACATCTTTCTGAGAAATATTGAACACGCGATCCAGTTCGTGGACGATAAACAAACTCATCGTTTGCCGATTGATGAGGATACGCTTCAAAGGGTTTGCGCCATCGCCGGTTTAGAAAAATCCGCGTTGATCACAAAACTGGAGACAACGAGGGATTATGTTTCCGGGGTATTTGATGGCATATTTCAAGTCAATGAGAAAGGTAATGTTCAGGATGATGATTGGCCCCAAGGCTGGAGCATTGGTTTCGATGGGGCCACGAAAGCCTTGTCTGAGCTTCTATCCCAAAAGGGTTATGACGATTGCGATACCTGTGCGAAACGGATATTGGATCTGATGCGGTCAAAACTCTTAGCCGCTCAGACCGAACAAGCCAAAATTCGCATGGGTCAGTTGGTCAAGCGGGTTGTTGATTTAAGTATTGACCTCACTAAAAGCGACGCTCAGGGAGCGGATGCGCTTTTGATTCGCTTTTTGGATTTTTTGGAAGTGATTGCTGGCCGTAGCACGTACGTGTCGCTACTTTTGCAATATCCAAAAGTCTGTGAAAAAGTGGGAACGGTTTTGAAGACAAGTGCATGGGCAGCGGACTATTTGACGGCTCATCCGATCGTTTTGGATGAACTTGTTGATGAGCGACTGACAGTGATCGACAACTTTACGCCGGTGGATTGGAGCGCTTGGCAAGACGCACTTTGGGAGCAACTAAACGAAGCCGAGTCCGATCAGGAGACGCAAATGAACATGTTGCGTGATGCGCATCATGGAGCTGTCTTTAAACTTCTGATTGCTGACCTGGAAGGGCGTTTAACGGTTGAGCGTTTAGCCGATCAATTGTCGGCCCTCGCTGACGCAGTGATTGAGATGGTCATTACACTGGCTTGGCAAACAATCGCTTCCCGTCATAGGGAGGAACCTCGCTTCGCGGTTATTGCCTATGGAAAATTGGGAGGCAAAGAACTCAGTTACGCTTCTGACTTGGATCTGATCTATCTCTACGACGATGATGATCCTCAAGCCAGCAAAAACTACACACGACTTGTTCGTCGTATGATGAGTTGGCTAACCGTTCAGACCTCATCGGGTATTCTTTTTGATGTGGATCTGCGGCTAAGGCCGAATGGGGAAAACGGTCTTGTGGTTTCATCGCTGGAAATGTTTAAGCGCTACCAGCGAAATGAGGATGGAACCGGCGCATGGCCCTGGGAGCATCAAGCGCTGACGCGAGCTCGTTTTTGTGCCGGAGATCGAGAAATTGGGAAAGCTTTCGAGGCCGAACGTACGGCTCTTTTGTGTTTGAAGCGCGATAAGCAGAAGGTTTTGACTGACGTCAGTGAAATGCGTCAGAAAATGCTTGACGGTCATCCGAACCCGACAACGCTTTTTGATGTCAAGCATGATCGGGGTGGAATGGTTGATGTGGAGTTTGCTGTGCAGGCGATGGTACTGGCTTACTCACACGAGCATCCCGAGCTTGTAAATAATTTCGGCAATATTTTGCTTCTTGAAATGGCTGGTCGCTTGGGGTTGATCGACAACGAGCTTGCTGAACGTTGTGTCGTGGCCTATCGCGATTACCGCTATATTCAACGGCAACATCGGCTCGCTTTTGGAGCAGGGCCCGTTCGCATTGACATCGAATCGGTCGGGGGGCATGTCCATGCGGTTAAGGAACTTTGGCATGCTGTTTTTGGCAACCGACACTGATGATTGTCCGGCATCCCCCTGTCCTTAGGCAGGGGGAGACTAAGCATAAAACTTAAATTTCATCATCAATCGGTTGCCGTCGATTTTTAATTCGTCTAATAAGACGGACGTAAAGAATGATAAGCCCCGCCATGGTGATCACCCAGCTAAGCGGGTAAACCATCATCAGTGTTTCATATGTCGGAGCCATTGGGAAAGCGGTGTACACCCAAATCAGGCGAACGGAGCAAACAACAACCAATGTGACCATGGCCGGTGGCAATGAATACCCGTAGCCACGCATGCAGCCTGAAAGGGTATCCATCACAACACTGAGAGGCTGGGGCAGGACAACCCATAAAATACGGATCAAGCCCAGTGCGATCACTTCTTCACTATTGGTGAAAATGCCCAACAGGTCACGGCTAAACACCAAAACCAACGCTGTCATCAAAATAGTCACGCACATATTTAACCCAAGGGTGACCCACATCACACGGTAACAACGATCTAAATTTCTTGCGCCGTAGTTTTGGCTGACGAAGGTGGTTGCCGCCAATGAAAAGGCGTTGATGAAGCAATACACGTTAATTTCAATGGTGAACGCCGCGACAGACCCTGCCATCGCAGCGGGGCCAAGGCTATTGATTGCCGATTGAATGACTAAATTTGAAAGTGAATACACGGCGCCTTGGATGCCGGCAGGAAGTCCGATGCGGACGATGCTTTTAAGTGAAGACGAATCAATATGCAATAATTGTGAGACTTCAAGCTTCAGTGGTCCCTCTATTTGAGTGAGCTTCACAAATAGTATGATGGCTGATAGTAGATTGGCTAACACGGTCGCGAGAGCGACTCCCGCAATTCCCCAATCCAAAACAAGGACGGCAAAGAGATTACCAGCGATATTAAAGAGGCTGGCGGCAAGCAATGCCCAAAGCGGAGTCTGTGTATCTCCTTGGCTGCGAAAAATAGCGGCCAAAAAGTTATAGATGGCAATAAAGGGCATGCCCAGCAAATAGACACGCAAATAAATCAGGGCATGATCTCGAACCTCTGCGGGCACTTCTAACCAGTCCATTGCAGCGTCGGAGAATACGAGCCCAATGATCAGGGCAATGATGCCGAAAACAATGGCTGTGAGAAAAGATGTTCTGACGGCTTCACTGGCTTTGCGATCATTTTTCATGCCTAAAGCATGTGCTACTACCACATTAACGCCAAGAGACAGTCCCATGCAAAAGCTGATGATCAGCCCGATGACTGGAACGTTATTGCCAACCGCAGCAACAGCGAGATCCGACACAAAGCGTCCCAACACGGCGACGTCGGCTGCGTTGTAGAGTTGTTGCAGCATACCGGTAAAAGCCAAAGGCAGAGCAAAAACAATAAGTTTGTTCCAGAGGCTGCCTTCGAGCATATTGATCTTTTTGCTAGCGCCCATAATGCACAACGATGCCTATCAAAAGACGTAAACTAAGGGCGTTGTTAGATCTGTCATAGAGCGAACAACGCAAAGCAGTACGATCGATTGTACGATCATAGCGCCAAAATCTCTAGGGATTATTTTCGTGGTAGAAAATGAAACGCCGAGTCACTTTTCGTGAGACTCGGCGTAAAAGATATGCCTGAATGGATCAGTCTAAAGTCGGTGTTTCGACACCCAACACTTTATGCAATTTAGGTGACGTGGTCGTATATTGCAAAAGTGTCTTCTTTTCCGGGTGCACAATGTCCGCTGCAGCAAAAGCGGCTAAGGCACACTCGTGGAATCCACAAAGAATCAACTTCTTTTTGCCGGGATAGGTATTGATGTCGCCTACAGCAAAAATACCGGGAATGGAGGTTTGGAATTTTTCCGTGTCAACGACAATTTGCTTGCGATAGATTTCAAGCCCCCAATCGGCAATAGGACCAAGCTTTGGAGTTAAGCCATAAAAGACCAGCAGGTGATCAAGCGGCATACGTCGCACGACGCCATCGTCACCCGTTACGCGAATCTCTGTGAGTTTGCCGTCGGCTTCTTCAAAACCGGTAATTTGACCGACTTCAAATTGCATTTCCCAGTTTTCACAAAGCTCGCGCATTTTGGCCACAGAAGCGGATTGAGCGCGGAATCCATCGCGACGATGAAGCAAAATGACGCTTTCAGCCTTACCAACCAGACTGAGCGTCCAATCAAGCGCTGAGTCACCGCCGCCGCAGATCACAATATTTTTCCCGTAGAACATCTCAGGGTCTTTGACCTGATAGTGAAGCTGTGAGCCTTCGAATTTCTCAATACCTGGTACGGTCAAGCGTTTCGGTTGGAAGCTGCCGACGCCGGCAGCAATGAAGACGGTTTTTGTCAGGAATCGGGTTCCCTTGTCTGTTTCAACATAAAAACGTCCATCCGTTTCTTTCCGAACGATAGTCACTTCTTCGCCCAGATGGAATTGCGGCCCAAAAGGATGGATTTGCTTCAGGAGGTTTTCCGTCAGTTCGCGAGAGGTGCAAACGGGGACTGCCGGAATATCATAAATGGGCTTGTGTTCATAAAGCTCCATGCATTGGCCGCCGACTTGGCGAAGGGAGTCAACCACATGCGCTTTGATTTCTAAAAGTCCTAATTCAAATACCTGGAAAAGTCCAACTGGACCGGCTCCCACAATCACCGCATCCGTTTCAATGATTTCGTCGGTTTTGGGAGCAATGGTGAGATAGTCTTCGATAGCCATAGTAATCTCTCAGTAAATTAGTGTGCCGATTATCGCACAGTTGGCTGACCTCAACAATGCGAAAAGGCTGTTCAAAAGAAAGTGGTGACACCGGTTAACGGTCTTTGTATTTTTCTTCTTCGAGGATGTCAGCGCGGGTTTGACGCAATTTCGCATCCACCTGGCTCATCACATAGTAGTCACCGTCGTTGGCCTGTTGAGCAAGGCGGTATTGGTATTCCGCGGCACGCTTATCACCTTGCGCCAAATACATGTCACCCACGGCTTGGTGATGAGCGCTCATCTGATTAAGAGCCCGATAGCAACGCGCAGCGATGGCGCAATACGAGGGGTTGTTTTTTGAAAGCGCCTGTTGACTGCGCATGAAACGCAATACGTCGTTATATCGCTTTAAATCGTACAGTTCGCCGGCATAGAGTTTGACCGCCATCTCCGACGTCGGATTGTTATCGGTAAGGCTTCTAGCAAGTCTTAACGCGCGCTGTTTTTCCGAACTATTGCCATAGATAAAGAGCATCTCGGATTGATTTTTAAGCAAAATGGCGTTTTTCCCACCCTGCAGACTCACTGCGGCATTGGCGTAATTTTTAGCGTCCGGCCCCTCAGAGAGTTTTTTGCTGACGACTGAAAGACCATAGTTGAGCGCAATTTTTTCTCGGGTTGTGTTTGCCTTGGCGAGCTCGTTACGCATATCACGGCGCACGCGAAGCCAGTCATCATGTTGTAATTCTTGCAACACGCGCATGCGTTGTTGAATCAGCGCAAAGTCCAAAGAATCCTGGTGGGAATGTTTGCCTAAGCGCCGCGTACGGTTTTCCATATCGCTGATACGCTCAACCGTTAGCGGGTGAGTGCTCATGTAAGCGGGCGCTGCGGTTTCATAATAACGATTGTTTTGTTGCAGTCGAGTGAAAAAGGTTTCCATTCCACGTGGGTCAAAGCCTGCGCGGACCAAAGAATTTAAACCGACCCGATCGGCTTCGCGTTCGGCAGAGCGTGAGTAACTTAACTGATTGGAAATAAGCGCAGCCTGTCCGCCCATGGCTACAGCCGCGGCTGCCTGACCGCCACCTGCGCGCGCTGCCAAAATCGCCAATAAAAGCGATCCGATCGATAATGCGGCATTACCTTTTTGCGAATCAATCATGCGGGCGATATGGCGCTGAGTGACGTGTCCGACTTCGTGAGCGATGACCCCGGCCAGTTCGCTTTCACTTTGAGCGGCAACAATCAATCCAGTGTGAACGGCAATGTAGCCGCCAGGGATCGCGAATGCGTTCAGAGACTTATCGATGAGGGGATAAAAGAAAAAGTTATATGTGTGCGTATCTGACACACTGACCAATTGATATCCCAGCCGATTTAAGTATTCCAAAGTTTCCGAATCGTTAAGGTAGCTGGAGTCAGCCCGAATTTGGCGCATCATTTCGTCACCGATTGACTGCTCTTCACTTGGAGAAAGCTCTGTGCCCGCCACGGCTCCCATGCTTGGTAGATTCAGATTAAGGGATTCCGTCGCCAATCGCTCTTGTGCCAGCACTTGACCATAAGGAGAGACGGCTAACACGGCACTGATTGCCACCGCAGTAAGACGTTTGGAGATCACGGAATGCCCTCGGAAATAGACTACACGGCCAATCTTAATGGCTTCGTAACGTTTTGGGGCCCTTTCGTTGCATTTTTGAACAAAACACTCCAAAACGTTACGGGTGGGCGTAATGAACGGTTTCCAAGTGATACCGCTTTAGAACTTCGGGCCGGCGATCGGGTTTGTCGGCGCTATTGACCGGCAGCGCGCTGACAATCGCAATTTTGCGTGGACATTTGTAAGCTGAAAGATTTTCTTTGCAAAAGCGTCGAATATCTTCGATTGTCGGGTGGGTGCCCTTTTCTGGCACTATCAGGGCGCAAACAATCGCCCCCCAAGTTTCATCTGGCTCACCGATCACGAGGGCCTCTTTGATGAAAGGGGAGTGAGAAAGCAAATTTTCCACTTCGAGAGGATAAACATTCTCGCCCGCAGAGAGAATCAGATCATGTCGACGGGCAAAAACGTGCAAAGTGCCGTCTGCGTCAAACTCACCGAGATCACCGGTCTCAAACCACTCGCGGTTAAAACGCGCCTTGCCCCAATAACCGGGTGTCGTCATGGGAGAATTGACTTCGATTTGTCCGTCTCGGATTCTGACTCGCGCAGGTGGCAACACTTTGCCGCTGCCGGTTTGCACATCAAAGCGTTCCGGATACGGAGTCATCACGACATGTGAGCAGGTTTCGGTCATGCCGTAAGTGGTCACAATCGGAAGGTGCGCTGCATGCGCTTTCTGTAAAAGCTTTTCAGTTGCCGACGATCCTCCGAGTAGCAAAACACGCAGTCGTTTTGGCGCTTGCCAGTGAGGATAGTCCTCAAAGATTTTTGCAAGCATTGTCGGAACGATGCTTGTTATCGTGACACGGTCATGCTCCAACGCCTCGATGAATGAGGCTGGGCTAAAGAGAGGGGAGATTGCCAGGGTCTTGCGAGCGAAGAGGCATCGAGTCAGGATCGACAAGCCGCCGATGCGGGTAATTGACATGCAAAGTTGCCAGCAATCGTCCTCTTGCCACCCAAGATTGGCGGCACTGGCCGCCGCGGAGGCTAACAACATTTCTCGAGTGATGATAGCGGGCTTTGGCAGGCCGGTTGTTCCTGAGGTAAAGAGCACGGCCACGCAGTTTTCAGGAAGGGGTTCCCGAATCCTTAAAACACTCTCTAGTAACAGCCGCCTTTCTGTTGCGGTGAGCTTGGGGTGCAACATGAGGGCCGGCACCCCTAAAGCCATTAACGCGTATAGCGTGACGAGCGTTTCAACGGTGTTTGTCCCTTCGACAATATAGGGCAACCCTTTTGGGGGCAGACCGCCCGATGCTTCCAACCGCGAAATAGCGTTCTGGGTTAAAAGCGCCAATTGCGAGAACCGATAATCTGTTCCCTTGGAGCGCAGACCAATGCGGTCCGGCGCTTCAGCGGCTGCCTCAAAAATGGAAAAAGGATCGGCCATTTTACGGTAATCGCGGGAATTTTTTGAAATCCGGGCGACGTTTTTCAAGGAATGCGTTTTTGCCTTCCTTGCCTTCTTCTGTCATGTAGTAAAGAAGCGTGGCGTTTCCTGCAAGTTCTTGCAAGCCGGCCTGACCATCGCAATCGGCGTTGAGCGCGGCTTTTAAGCAGCGAATGGCGATAGGACTGTTCGCGAGAATTTCGCGACACCATTTAACGGTTTCTTCTTCCAGTTTTTCAAGTGGGACGACCGTATTGACCAATCCCATTTGTAAAGCCTGTTGAGCGTCGTATTGGCGGCACAAGAACCACATTTCACGCGCTTTTTTCTGGCCGATCAAACGAGCCATGTAACTCGCTCCCCAGCCGCCGTCGAAACTGCCGACACGAGGGCCGGTTTGACCGAAACGAGCGTTGTCGGCGGCAATCGTAAGGTCGCAGAGCATGTGTAGGACATGACCTCCACCGATGGCATAACCGGCCACCATGGCGATTACCGGTTTGGGGCAGGTGCGGATCATTCGTTGAAAATCAAGGACATTTAAGCGTGGGACGCCATCTCCGCCCACGTAGCCGCCGTTGCCACGGACTTTTTGATCGCCCCCGGAACAGAAAGCCAAGGGTCCTTGACCTGTCAAAATAATGACGCCGATTTCCGGATCTTCATGGGCATCGCTAAATGCTGCGCACAGTTGCTGAACGGTTTCCGGTCGAAAGGCGTTTCGAACGTGTGGGCGGTTAATGGTCAGTTTGGCGATTCCTTCAGCTTTTTCATAAATGATGTCGGAGAATTCTCCGCAACGCTTCCAATCAGGAATGGGCTTTAGTTCTTGTGTATCAGACATAGTGAAACTTTTCCGTAGTTATCCATGAGAAAATTATGCGACTAAACCGTTCTTAGTGTTTGGCTTGTGCTTTAGCGCTTTCAACCAAGTGGTCCCAACGCGGTTTTTCAGATTCAATAAAGTCTTTGAAACTTTCCGGAGAGCTTTTGACTAATTCCGCTCCTCGAAGCGTGAGCGCTTCAACAACCTCAGGGCGCTCAAGCGTTCGGTTGATGGCTTCGGAAAGTTGTTTGACAATGATTGGCGAAGTTCCTGCTTTAACAGCGATGCCGTCCCAGGCCGACAACTGGTAGCCTGGCAATTGTTGGCCCAACATCGCAATGTTGTTCATCTCTGGGTTTTTGCATTGCGTGGACAGGCCCAAAGCGATGAGCGCGCCGGCCTTCACGTGAGGCATGGTGTTGGTTGCCACATCAATCGTAAAATCAATGCGGCCAGCCAAAAGGTCGGTCATCGAGGCGAAGCCCCCTCGATACGGAATGTGCTCAAAAGTGAGCCCTGTGCATTCCGAAAGCATCACTGCGGCAAAATGACTCGTGGTTCCAATTCCAGCCGACCCGTAACGAAGCGAGGTGTCGCTTTTTTTAGCGCGCGTTAAAAATTCTTCGACCGAGGTGGGCGCATCAGGCTGTTTTCTTACAGCGAGCACCAAAGGAAGGTCTGTTAAGTGAGCCACCGGCATGAAATCATCTAATTTGTAATCAACTTGAGCATAAAGCGACGGGTTGGTAATTAGTGTGCCGTTGGTGACATAAATGAGTGTGTAGCCGTCAGCCTTTTCTCGAAGCGCAGTTTGCGTGCCGAGCGAGCCTGCTGCCCCCGCGCGGTTGTCGATGTAAATGCTTTGACCGAGTTCCTCGGCTAAGGCCGGGGCGACAATTCGAGCGATGGCATCCGCGCCGCCTCCTGCAGGGAATGGAACAATGAGTCGAATTTTCTTTTGCGTGGGCCAGGGTGACGCATCGGTCTGAGCCGTTGCGCTTGACGACAAAAACAGGCCGATCATGGCCGAAGCGATGAGAAATAGTCTAGTCATAAAAATTGTTGTGTCAGGGGAGTAGTCCCATTTGCACGGCTTCGTAAACTGCTTCGCCACGCGAGTGAACCTGAAGTTTGCGATATATCTTCTTAATATGAGCCGTGACGGTATGCGGTGAAATGGTCAATATGTCACCGATTTCATTGAAACTCATGCCTTTGGCTAATAGGCGAAGAATTTCGGTTTCCCTCTCTGAAAGGGGATTGGATTCTACCGATTTGGGGCACTGGGCGCTTGTCTGCGTTGTAAAAGTCCTAAGGGCGCGCAGGACGCTTTTTGCAACCGAAGGGCTTACCGGCGAGCCGCCTGCTTGCAAGAGTCGAATGGCCGCGACCAGATTTTTCTCAAGTTCCTTTTTGAGAACATAGCCCTTGGCGCCCGTCTCAATGGCATTGACAATATGCGGATCATCGTTGCTGTTGGCGAGCACCATAATATCAACGTCAGGATGATTGGATGCGATTTCTCTGATCAGCTCCAGTCCCCAACCGTCAGGCAGTGTCATGTCAACTAAAAGCATTTGAAAAGGGAAAGTCTCGCAAAGTGACTTCCCTTCGCGACATGTGCGGGCGCAACCGAGCAGTCGCATGTCCGCTTGTTGGGACAGTAAATGCTCAAGACGGAAACAAACATTTGGATCGCTTTCAATGGCGATGATTTTTAGCGGACTATTATTGACCATTCAACAAAAACAAGCGGCTCAAATGCCGCTTTTATGACAATCTTGATGAAATGTCGGGAATTTTAACAAATTTGCGTCGCTCAAAACCCACTCAAAAAAGGCAATTTTATTAGCGGAATCGAATGACGATTTGCCTCCCAAGCGCATTGGCGTATCGTTCCAATACTCTGATAGAGGGCAGTTCTCCGGCAATTAATTTTGCCTCAAGTCTGGCAACAGCAGGTTGAACAGTGTTCATCCTCGAGGCAACTTCACTTTGCGTGAGTTGTTTACGGATTCTGAGTGCAATAAGCGCTTTGGCTGCAGTCAGGTTGGTTTGTGCATGCATAAAAGAACCTTTCTCCCGGAAAAACGGGTACCAAGCAAAAGTGCGTCAGAGGTTAGGGGAAAATGGGTGCCCCCTTTGTTTTTTGGACCGTGCATGATATAGGGATTTGTCCGTGAGACGCATAACACAATCGATATCGGCACGGTAGATCAACAAGTTAAAATGAGTTTTGTTACATATTGATACAAACTGGCTATTTAATTAAAAAACGTGGATCGCCACATAGTGACTAGAGGGAGGGAGATGAGAGCAAAGCTCAAGGGTTTCCCTTCAAAGTGATGTTTGGCTCGCAGTCAGATCGCCGGAATCCAGACAGCTTCCCGGCAAGTCCCCTGTGGGTGATAGATAAGGAGTTTTGAGATGCTATTTCCGACAGTTTATGGTGAAAACCTATTTGATGACTTGGATGATTTCTTCGGTCTTGACCAGATGCGCTCGCCCCGCCATGATCCGCTTTACGGTAAGAATGCCGCTCGCATCATGAAAACCGATATCCGCGAAACCGAAAAGGGGTTTGAGTTGGACATTGATTTGCCAGGCTTTAAGAAGGAAGATATTCAGGCGCAGCTTAAGGACGGGTATTTGACGATTTCCGCTCAGAAGGCTATGAATATGGATCAAAAGGATGAAAAAGGCGCTCGTTATATCCGCCGTGAACGTTACAGCGGTTCTTGCTCAAGAAGTTTCTATGTGGGCGAAGCGGTAACTGAAGAGGATATTGAAGCGAAATTTGAAAATGGCATTTTGCAATTGAGCATTCCGAAGAAAGTGCCTGAAGCGCCTGTTCAGAAGCAAATCATGATCAAATAACACATTGAAATTAATTAGTAGGTTGATGCGTTGATTTGTGTGCCCGGGAGAAATCCCGGGCATTTTTAGTTTTGGTTATCCGAAAGTTTTTTAGTAAACAATTTTCTGAACAGCAACCGGATTAAAAGTGATACATTAAAAGATGAAACTGTTTTGTCATATCCATTTGCGACAATTACCCATCACGTTTAGTAAAGAGCAAAGGAAATTGCCCCATGCCTGAAAAATTACCGCTTCCCGGCAGTCAAGCCGAGGGCCCTGTGGTTGTGTCTGTTGAAAACGAACTTTCCCAATCGGTTAAATCTGAAATGTCTGAAAGCCAGGTGAGTGCGGCTCAAGGCGCTGATTCCAAACCAGCGTCTGCTTCTACGCCCAAGAAAGCAACGCGGCGTTGCGCTCGCGCCAGTAAAGGCGCTTCTGCAACTCGTACAGCCAAACGTTCATCGGTCAAAAAGAGTTCTGCTGAGCAAACGAAAGTTTTAGATGTGACCGATCCGCAGTACTACTTGAATCGTGAAATTAATTGGATTGATTTTGATCGAAAGGTTTTGGAGCAGGCGGCGGATAGTTCTGTGCCGTTGCTCGAGCGCGTGAAATTCTTGTCGATTGTTTACAACAACCTTGACGAATTTTTCATGGTTCGCGTGGCCAACGTATGGAAGCAAGTGCAAAGTGGAGCTGAGGCGACCGGCATGGATAAGTTGCCTCCCCGGCGGCAATTGGCTGAAATTGGCCGCAAAGTGCGTGAGCTAACTGATGACGCCGAAGAGCTTTGGAAAAAGAAGTTGTTGCCTGAGTTGGCCAAAAAGTCCATAAACCTTGTCAGCTACAGCGATTTGCCTGAGAAAAAGCGCGCAATTTTGGATAATTATTTTGACAATGAGATCTATCCGATATTGACGCCGCAAGTCATTGACTCCGGTCACCCATTTCCTCTGGTCTCCAATACCAGCATCAATATCATCATCGAATTGGTGAATGCAAAAAAGGCCTCGGACATTCGTTATGCGCGCTTGAAGTGTCCAAACAATGTGCCCCGTTTCCTTTATTTGCCGAAGGGCAAGGAAGAGGTTGACCCGAGTTTGGGCTTTAGCAGCAATTACGCTGAAGTGAACGTCGTGCTGGTTGAAGACTTGATTGAGGAGCGGCTTGAACGACTGTTCCCGGGCTTTAAGGTGAAGGCCACGGGGCAATTCCGCATTACGCGCAACACGGACGGGGAAATTGAAGAAGATGAGGCCGACGATTTGCTTGCGGCCGTTCGGGATTATGTGGATCAGCGCCGTTTCGGTGACATTGTTCGTGTTGAAATGGGGCGTGGAATGCCTGTCAGACTTTCCGAATTTTTAATTGAACATTTGGAGGTCAAGCCGCACCAGATCTACAAGCAAAAAATTCCGCTCGCTTTTTCTGAGTTCATGGCTTTAGGTTGCATCGATCGGCCCAAGTTGCAGTATCGTCCCGACAAAATGAAGCTCGCGAAAGAGCTTGATATGGAAAACGACTGCTTTGAAGCAATTAAAAAGCAAGACATTGTTCTATTTCATCCATACGACCGCTTCCAGGGAGTGTTGAATTTTATTGAACAAGCCGCTCGAGACCCGAAAGTTGTTGCGATTAAACAGACCCTTTATCGGTGCGGGAGTGATTCACCTGTGATTCGCAGCCTCTTGGAGGCACGTCGTCGTGGCAAGCAAGTGACTGCCGTGGTGGAATTAAAGGCTCGTTTTGATGAAGAAAGAAATATCAATTGGGCTGAAGAATTGGAACGCGCGGGGGTTAATGTTGTCTATGGTTTCGTCGGCTTGAAAGTTCATGCGAAGCTATGCCTTGTGGTTCGCAGGGAATCCACCGGCGTGCGCCGTTATGTGCATATCGGCACGGGTAACTACAACGCTTCCTCGGCGAAAATTTACACTGATTTGGGCTTGCTTACCGATGACGAGGCGATCTGCGATGATGTGACCGACCTCTTTAACGTCATGACCGGTTGTGGCGAGGTTAGTAAGTACCGGAAACTGTTTGTTTCACCGAATACGTTGCGTCCTTCGATGGTAAAACTCATCCGTGAAGAGGTCGAGATGCATAAGGAGCATGGCAACGGTCATATCATGCTCAAATGCAATCAGTTGGTTGACGGTGAAATTATTGCTGAGCTTTATCGAGCCTCTCAGGCCGGTGTCAAAATTGAGTGCGTGGTTCGCGGCATTTGCTGTTTACGGCCTGGTGTTCCGGGGATATCCGATAACATTTCTGTGAAATCAATCGTTGGACGTTATCTTGAACATGCGCGCATCTATTGGTTTAACCGAAACGGCAATCCCGTGATGTATATCGGCAGCGCCGATATGATGAACCGTAATTTAAACGGTCGCATTGAAGTGTTGACGCCAATTGAAAGTGAGAAGATTCGCAATAACATCATGCAGAATGTGCTTCAACTTCAACTTGACGACACCGAGCAAAGTTGGATAATGAAGCCCGATGGCTCTTATGAGCGTTACAAGCGTGGTAAATTGCAAAAACGCGTTGATGCGCAAAATGCCACCAACCACCTAAAGAGTCTTTTCAAATAAATAGGTTATGAGCGAAGAGTATAAATACAACGATCTCAAGGAAGAGGCCGCCATGAATGGCACGCAGTTTGTGCGTGCCAATCCCATGGTGACCCGTGTTGGTTTTGTTGACCTTGGCAGCAACTCCTCACGCTTGACCGTGGTAGAGTTTGACATACGCGGCCGGGTGACAGTGCTCAATCGCGTTAAGAGCATGGTTCGCTTGGGTGAAGGGGCTTTTGAAACTAAGCTATTGCAGCCGGCGGCTCGCGCTCGCGCGTTGAGTTGTTTAAAAGAGTTTGTTCAAGTCTGTGACTCTTACGGTGTTCGTCAGATTGTCGCTGTGGGAACCGCGGCCCTTCGAGTTGCCACCAATAGCCAAGAATTTGTTCATGATGTCAAAGTGCAAACCGGAATGGATCTTCAGGTTATTTCCGGCGATGAAGAAGCACGTTTGATTCGCGTCGGCATTTGGAATTCGTTTCCGAAGACGCGTGACGCTTTTCTTTTTATCGATATCGGAGGCGGGAGTACGGAGCTTTCTGTTTCATCAAGAACCGATATCCGGATGTTGGAATCTTTAAACGTTGGCTGTGTGATGATCACCGACGCGTTTAAGGGTGGAAAAGATGGGAAAGTCTCTTCTTCAGTTTTGCAAAAAATGCAAGCTCGGGCCCTGGAGAAGATGCAACGCGCATTCAGTGTCATCAAAAAAGAAGAATTTAAAGCGGCAGTGGCAAGCTCCGGCACGGCTCAGTCTCTTTTGGCGTTGGCGCAAGCCAGACTGGGTCCGGGAGACTCTTTTCGCGTGACACCTGAAGGGACGGTGTTGCCCCGGTCAAAGGTCGAATCTCTCGCCAAAGAACTTTCTCAGATGACATTGGAGCAACGCAAAGCGCTTCCCGGCCTAAGCCCAGCTCGAGCAGAGGTGATTGTGGGAGGCGCGGCGATTTTGCTGACGATTTTACAATCGCTCAAGTTGGATTCTGTAACGATTACATCCAGCAATCTGCAAGATGGGCAGGTTGTTGACTACATTGAGCGTCACTACCCGCAAAAGGGGCAAGAGGAAAATAGTTGGCGCAAAAAGAGCGTTCGGGCCCTTGCCAAGCATTTTCATTATGAGAAAGCTCACTCTAAGCACATCAGCCGATTGGCTGTAGGTATTTATCAAAGTGCCGTTAACACTCGGCTTTGCGAACCTCAGGCTGATTTGGAAGAGCTTTTGGGTTACGCCGGACGTCTGCACGATATTGGCATTGATTTAGCTTATGACAAGCACTATCAGCATGGCGCTTATCTAGTGCGTTTCACTCCGATGTTGGGCTTTACTGATGGAGAAGTGCTCACGATGGCAAGGCTTGTGTACCTGCACAGTCGCCCTTCAGTGGAGTTGCCGTCCTTTTTATCCGGTGAAGAGATGACTCAATCTGAGCGTCTAGCCGCGCTTTCGCTTTTCTTAGCAGAAAATTTGGATCGCACTCATCGGGCGTTGGTGACACACGCCGAGTTTGTTCGCGAAACGAAGGGATCCGTGACGCTTTGCGTGGAGGCTCGCGATTTGGCGCCGATTGAGAAAGCCTCAATTGATAAAATGAAAAAGCATGCGAAAAAACTTTTAGGCTTTTCAATTGGGATTGAGTTTATTGAACCCAAACCGGAAACCGTTGAGTTGATTTACGACTGATCGCGTTGAGAAAAGCCCACCCGAAAACGAGTGGGCTTTTCTTTGACAAGTTCAGTGAGAAAGCTCTAATTGTTCGTTGTTAACGAACAAATCGTCTGAGTCATCAATAAATGCGATGTCATTTCTATGGAGCCAATCTTTGAGCGCCGTCACTGTTGAATCCATTTCAAATCGATACCATTTTTGTTCAAGACCGCGCTCAATCAAAAGGGCTTTCCATTTTCTATAGCCACCACGGCGGGAAAAATAGCGCTCGACTCGGTTTTTGTCTTTGGGGTTCAAATATAGCCCGACAAATTGAAAAACCAATGATTTTCCAAGATCGAGCTCATTTCGTGTAGGCAACTCAATCCAATGCCCGTTTGATATTTGCGACTCTAATTCTTGAATTTCGTTGAAATCAGCGACAAGCTCGCTCGGGATAACGAGAACACGTCCGTCATCAGGATTAATTACTGCATAACTTCCGCATTGACGACTAAACTCAGCGGTTTCGTAAGCTTCGAAAATCGTTTTGAGTGAAAACAATTGAATCTCACTTTCAATGCTAAATCGCGCAGAGAGCATCT
>DVNR01000054.1 GCA_018714205.1 Candidatus Aphodousia faecipullorum | reverse complement strand
ATAGCTAATATTTTATTTTTATTATTGCATATGCCTTTAAGGCATGAATGACAAAAGGAAATCTCTCGCTCGAAGACTCAATGAGTTCACGCTGAATTACCCTCGACGCCACCCGTTTGAACAACCTTGGCCAAGCGCAAGGTTGCTCAAAAGTAGCGTTCGCGATCGTCTTAACCGAAAAAGATTAAAAACGCCAATCCAATCTGACATTTCCCCAGGCGCCGTGCGTGCCGTCGCCAAAATCGGCTCCCGCTCCAATGCTGGCGACCCAATCGTCGCCAAGTCGACTTTTCACTGAAATAGCCGCTGTCGCGGTGTCTCGAGCTTGAACACTCTCAACCGCTCCAAACTTCGTGTCACCACAGGCTTTAAAGGCAGCCTCTGTGCGGCCATAATCATCGAAAAATTCGTGATTCCACCATAGCGAAGCCGCGACGCGACTTTCAATGCCCTCAAACGGCAGAGCCGCTTCAAGCTTGACACCCAAAGAAGACCGCAAAGAATCATATGTCTGGTCATTGACTTTAAGCGCCGCGCCATGAACGGAATGCTCGTCAACATCGGGGCGATAAGCTAACGTGTAGTCAAAGTACCAGACCGGACTGAAAGACACCGTGTCGGCCAACTCAAATGTGCGCCCTAACCCCAAGCCCAAACTGGTCGCCCATCCGGTCCAATCGGATTTGAGATTGTCGAAGTAACCCTCAAAAGAAACTTGACGGGAAAGGTCAGCGTTGTCAACACTCGCTTGCCAATAGCCAAAGGTATAAAGCCCTTGAACATCGGCGAAGTCATAGCGACCGTGCAGGCCCAACGTCAAGCTTTCCGATTCATTTTGTCCGACTTCGGCACCGATGAATTTATCCTTTCGGGTAAGCGCAGCGGCATGCACACCCACACTCAAATGACCGGAATCCAGGTCGACGCCTTTTTCAACGCCGCCGATCAAGCCCGCGTAACGGGATCGAAAACCGTTTCGTTGCTGACTCGAATAACCGCCAAGCGGAATCATAAACGCACGGTCATTGCCATTTGCATTTAAAAACGGTCCATTGGATCCCTGCAGATCCAGCCAACTGGAAATAAGCGCATTGGAAACAATGCGTTGCGCCGATATAGCAGCGCTGCCGGCTCGGCCATAAAGCTCAGGGGAAAGCTGCTCGAAAGCGCCTGGCAGGACGCTGCCGTCCGGATTTGAGAAGTCGAGCGCCGCCACAAGCTCGCGCATATCCGCGCTTATATGACCCGCATGCTTGTCAAAAACAGCGGCGACTTCGGCGCCTTGAGCTGACTGCGCATGATTGGTGTAAGCACCCGGTCTGCGCTCAAGCGTGTATTTGACGAGATCACCATCAACATTGGCCGTTGCGAAAAAAATGGGCGATCGTTCTGAAATGTCCACAAATGAAATAAGCGCTTTGTCCAAAGAAAGCTCTTTTTCAGACTGGATCATGTCTTTTAAAGAAAAAGAGAGGGTTCCACCCGGGTAATAGTCTTTCGTGGGCGCGATTTCAACCGAACCGCCAATCTGAATTTCAGAGTCAGCGCTTATAAACACCAAGCTGTCAGTCTTGCTTTGAGAATCAAATTCCAACAAAAGCGCACCATCTTCAGACTGCTCAAATGCCCCGTTTATCGTTATTGATCCCAAACGGTTGCCTCCGGGAGAGATCGTCCCCTTATTCAAAAAAAGGCCTTCCAAACGATCCTCGGCACGTTGCTCAAGCTCGCGCTCAATGCCCGAGACAGCATAATTTCCATTACCGGCAAGCGTGGCTCCATTTTGGACGGTGACAGACAAAACGCTGGCTGAACCGTCGTAGATCAAGGTCCCGCCTTCGATCGACAGGGCAATCGTCGCGGGCAAAAGCTGACCGCTCTCATCAGTGCCTGCCGAAATTGATCCATCGTAGTAAAGGGAGAAAGTCGGATCCGGAGCAGCGAGGGCCGCTCCGCGATCGTCAGCCGCCAAACCGAAACGCAGGTTCGTCACAAGCTCCGACAATTCAACTTGATCGGCTTGAACTGGTTCAGCGGTTGGATCCCATAGGGAAATGATGTCTCCGGCAATTTGCGCGCCTTTTAGCACATTGATATTTCTCACCAAGGCGTTGTCGTCGATAAAAATCGCCGCGCTTTTGCCAACAAGCGTTCCGGAAAGGTCGTAACGATCAACCAATGCGTCAGCCAGACCCAACAGACTTGGGTCATAAGATTCCCCGAAGCTATCGTAAATGTATGAGCCGCGTATTTCAATGTTATTGCCTATCAAGTTATCACCGAAAGAGAACAATGCGGCGACGCCGTTTTGTCCCATCGCGGTGACAACACCTTCTTGAATAATCGTGTGACCGCTCCCATACGTGACCGCGAAGCCATAACCATGATCACCATCTGAACGGACGAGCGTACTTTCTGGGATCCGAAGCATGTTGCCGTAACCTTCGAGACGAATGCCGATGGCGGTGGAGCCGACACTCAAAATGTCGGCCGCTTGCGTCACATCGTTAAAACTGCCGTAAATATGAAGCCCTATTCCCCACGGATTGGCGTTGGCAACCCCTTCGAGCCAATCGGTGCCCTCTGCATTTCTAGCGTAAAACGGTGTGCTGTTCACAATGACGTTGGGATTTTGCAGACTGGGTCCACTTCCATAGACAGAATAACCGAACCAGTTTTTCCGATCGATTTTATAGCCAAGATCTTGAAAGAGAGCGATTTCCGCTTCCATCATCGTTGACCAATTTCTAAAATTTTGGTGGCTTAACAAGCTGTTTTGCAATTCAATATGGGATAACTCCGGGTAATAAAAGTCTTGCCCTTCATATTCCCCAGCATACTCATAACCATTTACCGGCAAACCGGGGACAGGTCCCCCCATTGAGTCGGGATAACTGAGCAACGCACCATCAAGCACTTCTTGCACATGTTCTCCCGTAAAGTAGACGCCGCTTGCATAATAGCTGTCAACGACATCAAATGTCCCCTCGGTCGGCGCTTCATCCGGACGAATAAGCTTCACGGGCATTCCAGAGTGAGGCGCCTCACCCTGCGCATCCCGAAGTCCACTTTCCCAAGGTCCCAAGACATCCATAAAGAAGAATTCTGTCGTATGATCAATTTCATCCTCTATAGGAAAAGCCATTCCCAAGGCATGAGCAAACTCATGAAGCAAAACAGCTGCCAGCTCGGGTTTGCCTCCACCTTGAGTCAACGGAGAAAATACGGTGGATTTGGACCACACGTCGGAGGTTCCATACAGACTGATCGCAGTGTCCGGATATAGTCCGTCATACTCGTGATCAAACTGCAAAAACGCAGCCAGCTCAGTCATGCTGGCATAGGGGTCATCTGAAGGCAAAGGATTACTCACTCCCTCTGCCTGAAAGTCTTCGGTATGATAATTGGTCAAATAAATTTCTTTGGGCTTTGAATTTTGCAGACCGCTTTCCAACAATGATGCCCAATACGAAAGACCCATTTTGATTTGTTCAGTCTGAAGTTCGCTCAATGGATCCCCATTGATGTCCAAAGCGATGAAAGGTTTTCCGTTCGGAGTGTCAATAACAATAGTTTCCGAAGCAGCAGCCGACTCAATTGAACTCAGCGAGATTAAGGCAGATAGACAAGCCAGGGACAATTTGGATTGACTTAAAAGCCGACAGCAATTCTTTTTTTTCATGATGGCATCCGGATAAACAGTTCGCGCTATTTTACCTTAGGCAGTCAAGCCTCATCGCAACTGCCCGTGCTAAAAAGGGGAAGCGTTTGGCAATCGCCACTGAATTAAAACCGAACTCCAACCGGGGAGCGACCTCAAATAAAATGTTGCCGCTCCCAATTGAAAGTTAAAGGACTGGTTCAATTGGGCACATCGAGTTGTCCTGCCGGTTCCGGCAGGATGAAGGAACCCAACGCGCAAAGGGCGCCGATTCCAACAAGAACCCACATCACGAGATCCAAGCCGTAAGCATCGCCCAACATGCCGAGTAGCGGTGTGAAGATGCCGCCCAAACTGGACGAGAGCCCCAGCGTCACGCCCGAAGCGAAACCAATGTTTTTAGATAAATACGATTGGCCTAAAACCACGTAAGCCGCATAGGTGCCGTTTAAGGTAAAGCTGATGACGGCCACAATCGGGTAGAACCACCAAAGCGACGGAGCGAAAATCAGCAGGGCAAAAGCCGGCGCCATGAAAACATACCCCCAGCGACAGGCTCTGATCAGACCGACGCGGTCAGTGAGCCAACCGCCGGCAAGGGTCATGAAAATTCCAACAATGGAGAGAAACGCCAACAGTGTGCTGGTAACCGCTTCTGAAACGCCGAAGCGATGAATGCAATAAAGGGGAAGGAAGGCCAAAATACTCGTGGACGCCACACTACGACACAAAATCACAATGGATAAACGACCAAATGCGCCCCAGTCATTTTTCCCTTCTGTTTCTTTTTTGCCCTCAGTTGAAGTTGCCGAAGCCTTTCTGGATTCAATGCCCGCAAACATTTTTGGCACAATCCAAAGCATGACGGCAGCCATCAACACGCCGAAAACAGCGAACACCGCGGTTCCCGGATTGCCCCAGGCCGTCAGGGCCGCAGCGGCGATCAAAGGACCAACGCCAAAACCGGCGTTGCCGCCCACAGAGAAGATCCCCATGCCTGTCGCGCGATGATTGCCAGAGGTTTGATTCACCACCCGAGCGGCTTCCGGATGGAAAAGGGCGCTGCCTAACCCCATCAAAGTAATGGCTAAGAAAATAAACCAGTAATTGCCCGCCAAACCGGAAATCCCCAAACCAATCCCACTTAAAGCGATGCCGAACGCCATGAACCAATGGCGCGAACTTTTATCAGCCCAGTACCCGAATAGAGGCTGAACCAGTGACGACAGGAACGATGAGGCAAACATCAAGCCGGCGACTTCCGTGTAACTTAACCCGTTATGCAAAACAAAAAACGGCAAAATAGCCGGCAACGCCCCAGGAGCCAAATCTACGCAAAAGTGCCCCAAGGAAACCAAATAGACAAAAAATTTGTGCATCGAAAAACCCGTTGAAACGCTCAACGCCTTTCCCTAAAAAGGACTGAACCATACTTAGACTGTCTTAGAGAGTAACAGAAACAAAACGAAATGCAATAGGGGAATGATCGAATTCAGTTACTCCACCCAAACCAGCCACGATGCGAATCCTTCGGCTTACAAGAAAGAGTTAGTTGACATTGATCAAAACAGTATCCGCTAGGTAAATTTCCGTATCAAATATGACAGCTTTGATAGAATCTCTACGGTTTAAAATCTTTGGATGAAAATTCCTTTGCCTGATCGTCATTTTCACCCATTAGGTTTTCCTTCTCTAGGAGCATAGCGATGAAAGTTTTGATTACAGGTTTTGATCCGTTCGGTGGCGAAAAAATCAATCCAGCTTGGGAGGCAGTTAACGCTCTTCCCAATGAAGTCGATGGCGTGGAAGTCATTAAAGTGCAAATTCCAACCGTTTTTAAGAAGTCTGCTCAAAAACTTTTTGAAGCAATTGAGAGCGTCAAACCCGATGCCGTGATTTGCGTGGGTCAAGCCGGCGGACGTTTTGACTTCAATGTCGAACGCGTTGCCATCAATGTCGATGACGCCCGCATTCCTGACAACGAAGGCAAACAGCCGATCGATGTGAAGATTTTTGAAGACGGCGAAAACGCCTACTTTGCCACTTTGCCGATTAAAGCAATGGTTGAAGAAGCCAAAAAAGCGGGCGTCCCGGCTTCTGTTTCCAACACGGCCGGCACCTTTGTGTGCAACCACATCATGTATTCGCTGCTTTATTACATCAACAAGAACAAGTTGAATATCCGCGGTGGCTTTATCCACGTGCCGTATATTTCACAACAAGTCATCGGCAAGAAAAATACGCCCTACATGGAATTGACGACGGCCACCAAAGGTTTGGAAGCCTCCGTTCGCGCCATCAAGAACAACCTCGTTGACCTCAAGGTGACGGGCGGCAAAGAATGCTAATTGCTAGTAGCTGAGCATTTCAGAATAGGCAGTCACCATTGACTGCCTATTTTGTTTCGCTCTTGCTTGTGAATATCCCCAAAATCCGTGAATATTATTGTGGATAACTTGAGGACAACGCGTGGAGAAGTTCCTATTAATCCACCGGCGTCACCAACCATGGGGCAATGCTTTCCAATTGCGGTGAAATCTCTGTTTTAAAAATTGCTTCGGCAACTGAAACCACCTGAGTGACAAAGTGAGGCGATTCATCATTTCGAGTGACTAAATAAATTGGTCGAGCCAACTCCGGGGCGGGCAGGGGCAACACTGCGACTTCTTTGGCTTTTTCCGGATTTTGCAATACTGCCAACGCCCTGGTGATCGTCCATCCGATTCCGCGAGAAACCAGCGCCAACATAGTGCTGCTTGAATCCACCTCTATGCGGGATGGAATATCCAAGTGAAGCAAACTAATATACGTATCGTTTAAACGTCCGGCTCCGCCATCTCGGTAAAACTGCAAATAAGGCAATCCGCAGAACTGAATTTCATCCCAAGTCCAAGAGCCAGTGTGCCTTTGCGCAAAATCTCTTGGCATTAAGAGCACCGAGCGCTCCTTAAATACCATTCGGCGAGACAACCCCGACATTTCAGAAAATGTGTGACTTACAAAAGCGAAATCGATGTCACGACGTTGAAGTGCCCTGATAAGCATCTGAGAAGTGCCGGTTACCCCGAAAACATGCGAGGCCTCCTGTCTGACTTGAGCAATAAAAGACGGTAAAAAGCATTTTGATAAACTCTCGATGGTTCCCACCCGAAATTCCGGTCTTAAAAACGCCCCTTCACGAATCTCTCCGACAGTTCTTTGCAACGCTTCACGAGCAAGTCGGGCTTGTTGCGTTAAAACCTTCCCTTCTTTCGTCAACTCAATAGGACGTTTTGTCCGATCAAAGAGATCAACTCCCAGGAAGTTTTCCAAACGCTGAATTTTTTTCGTCACAGCCGATTGAGTCAGAGACAGGCGATGAGCCGCGATGGAGAAACTTTGAGTCTCTGAAACACAAAGAAAGACTTCCACATCAGTATGAAGTAAGGACATGCTGAATCCATTTAACTATTCCATTATGGAATATATGATACGACACATAAGAATTAATATGGCAGTTAAGATGATTAACGATGACAATGAATAAAAATCTTTCTTGAGGAGAAACCGATGAGTGTTAAACACATTGTGGAACTATTGGATCTTTTGGACGATCCGGCAGTTAACGGCCAAACGGTCGCCGACTATTTGCGTTCTTACGGCGCCGAACAAGTTCAGATCACCACATTAACCGGTGAGAAGGGCTCGACAGATTTCGTCAAAGTGAAAATTGCCGGTAAAAAGGGAAAAACCACTGGTGGCAATCATCCGACCTTAGGCATTGTCGGCCGTTTGGGTGGCTTGGGCGCAAGACCAGAACGCATCGGGTTCACCAGCGACGGTGACGGGGCCCTTTGCGCAATGGCCACGGCCGCTAAACTCGCTCAAATGCACAAACGCGGCGATATCCTCAACGGTGACGTAATCATTACCACGCATATTTGCCCTCATGCGCCAACCCGTCCTCATGAACCGGTGCCGTTTATGGATTCGCCTGTGACGAGCCAAGAGTGCAACTCGCAAGAAGTGGATCCGGCGATGGATGCCATCCTCTGCGTTGACACCACGAAGGGTAACCGTATCGTCAATGTGAACGGCTTCGCACTGACACCGACCATCAAAGAAGGCTACATTCTCAGAACAAGCGAAAAACTGCTTTCTCTCATGGAGATAGCAACCGGCCGTTTACCCGTTGTTTTACCGATCACACAACAGGACATTACGCCGTACGGCAACGGAATCTATCACATCAATTCCATTTTGCAGCCAAGTGTTGACACAGCCGCTCCGTGTGTAGGCGTAGCCATCACAACGCAAACACAAGTGCCCGGTTGCGCGACCGGCGCCACACATTTAAGCGATGTGGACGATGCGGTGCGTTTCATGATTGAAGCGGCGAAAGTTTACGGACCGGACCAAAGCCTGTTCTACGACGCCGAGGAATATGAACGTTTGTTGAAAGCCTACGGCAGTCTGAAGCATTTCCAAACATTTGGAGAAATCGCATGACATTTTCAATGATCGGCGCGACCGTCGTTGTCATTTTGACGATTGTCGCTTTGCTTAAGCGCTACGAAACACGTCTAGTGCTCATCACAGCCGGTTTAGCCATGGGCGTGATGAGCCTAGCACCTCACATCGCGTTGGCCAACATGATGAAAAACATGACCAATGCATCCATGATTCTGGCCATTTGCTCTTCGCTCGGCTTTGCGGCGGTTGTTTCCATGACGCGATGTGACGTCCACTTTGTGGCCCTGTTGGTTAAACCACTAA
>DVNR01000053.1 GCA_018714205.1 Candidatus Aphodousia faecipullorum | reverse complement strand
ATCAACCGGATCCGTGCGCATATCTTTATAGAAACGCAACACGGAAGGATTCTGGTGCGAATTGGTCAAGCCGTTTTCTTGGCAAATTTTGTCATCGCGGTACAAACCGGCCTGACGGGCTTTAATGACATCGGAACGACGTTGGAGGAGGTCAACAACGGCATAGCCGGTGACGCCAATAGCCAAGGCCGTGACGCCGACGACTTTCAAAAAGCCGCGACGACCCAACATCATCATTGTTTGGCGTTCGGTATATTCATACTTGCGCATTTAAATCTCCATCCAATTAAATTTGCATCGGAATTGGCAAGGTGGGGTTAAGCCACGTTGCGCTATCGGTGCGAACCGGTTGACCACCACCGTTGACACAGCCGCCAGGGCAGTTCATGACTTCAATGAAGTGATAGCGATTCTTGTCTTCCTTGATGCGACGCAAAACGGTTTCGAGACCTTGCATGGCACCATTTACCACACAGACACGAACTTCAAAGGTCTTGCCACCCAAAGCCTTGATGGGGACGGGAATCGTTGCTTCCACAATCGCATTCGTATGACCGCGAACCACCTTGATATTCGGATCCTTGAGTTCTTCGCCAGACAAAACGAAATACGCAGTACGCAAAGCGGCTTCCATCACACCACCAGAGGTACCGAAAATCGTACCAGCTCCCGTGTAAATTTCCATCGTGCCACGTTCGCGAGTCTTCGGTAATTCCAAGGGATTAATTCCCTTGCGGCGGAAAATTTCAGCAATTTCACGAGCCGTTACAACAGCATCAATATCTTGGAAAGACGGGGTGTTCGCAGGGATACGACCGGTGTCAACACAGTGTTTCCAAGCAGAGTTCATCTCGGGGCGTGCGGCCTCAAAGATCTTGGCAGTGCAAGGGGTAACTGCCACCACGTAGATATCGCGAGGGTCTTTCTTCCAAACGTGTTCTGCAGCCCAGGTTTTTGCAATGGCGCCGCCCATCTGAATGGGGCTTTTTGCCGTCGACAAGTGGTTGAGCAAACCAGGATGGAATGTTTCGCAGTTTTTAACCCAAGCCGGACAGCAACTGGTGAAGTGTGGGAACGGGTGGTGAGAGGCTTTTTCCAACTCAGGACCACGTTCGCCGAGGACCCAGTAGCGGATCTTCTTAACGAATTCCATTCCTTCTTCAATGATCGTTTGGTCAGCAGTTTGGTTAACGTCGTAAGTGACAAAGCCAGCCTTTTCCAAGGCATTGACAAATTGTTCTGTCACGAGATCACCGGGTTTACCGCCAAATTCTTCGCAAATAGACACACGAACCGCAGGCGAAGGGTGCGCGACCACAAGCTTCGTCGGATCGTCGAGCATTTTCATGACTTCATCGACAAAGCTCATTTGTTCAATTGCATTGAAGGGGCATGCAATTAAGCATTGACCACAAGATAGGCAGGCATCTTCGCGAATGTGGTGAACAACACCCAACCCACCCGAGATGGCATGGACTGGACAAACCTTACGGCAGGTATCACAACCAACGCAGTTATCTTTGTTGATCTGAATAATCCCGCGCAATTCACCTTTTCGGAGGTTGCCAACGTATTCAGGTCCATTTTCTCCGTGCGCATTGGGCGGAGGAGCAAACGTCGTGACCGATATCGTTTTTGACATGTTTAAATCTCTCCCAAGATTCAATGAAAAAAGAATTGATCCCATCAGCCCGATGAATATCGTTTTGGTCCGTATCGGCCTTAGGGAATGTACGTACAATTCCTAGAATTGAAACCGCGCTCAAAAGAGCGCAACTTCAATTTTGGTAGGAACTATAAGGAAAAATAGATGCAAAAGCCAGCCTCTTCCGCTTAAATGATATACCTCTTAAGAGGTATGACTGGCTTACATATCTATGGCTGAAAGCGGTTTACGAAGTTCCGCGCGAATATTATCCATGCCAGAATAAAATGCTTTCATCATAACAAGTCCCAGGAATTTTCCTGCGTCTGTCACAATGAGATTGTCGGGGTCGTTCGGATTGTCTTTGATTGCACCGATCGCTTTGAGCCCCAACATTTCCTTAAAAAGCACTCTATCCAAGTTTACGTGGTGCACGTCACGGAAATACTTACGAGACAAACGAGCAGAGAACAATCCCAACAACAATCGATATTGAAGGACGGATCGCTTGTCAAAGATACGACGTCGCTCTACTCCCATCTTGCCACTAGCGATGCGTTCGTTATAACGGCGTAAGCTAAAGGTATTAACGTATAGAGAGTTTCCTAAAAAGCTGAAGGCGCCAGATCCCACACCTAAATACTCATCATGATCTACAACGTATTCGTCAAACCCTTCGTCATGAGTTCTGCCGAATGTCCATGACGTTAATTGGTTATAGTGTTTGCCCAATGTATTTAAAATGATTTGATATTGGGCTGCAAGATCTGCGCTTGGTGCTGCAATCGTATTTCTGACACTCTTTTTCGTTTGGGTTGTAACCATAAGAGGGTAAGTAGTAATTTGGCGTGGATTTAATTTCATGATTAAATCCATGTCTCGTTGCAATACCGCCTCGGTTTGTCCACGGAAACCGAAAATCATGTCCACATTACAAATTGGGAAAAGTTCCTGAGCCGCTTGGATCCGTTCGAAAATTTGCTCGCCACTGCCGAATTTTTCGTATCGATCAATCATTTTGAGAATATTGTCATCGAAACTTTGCACTCCGATGGACATCCGGTCAACCAAACCTTTGAGGTTTTTGAAAGAGGAGGTTGCCAGGTGTGCGGGATCCGTTTCACACGATACTTCTTTAATCGAAGGAAATAGTGTTCTCGCTAACTCAATGGTTTTGATGAGCTCATCCTCAAGAATGGTTGTCGTTCCTCCGCCAATGTATAACGATGTAAAGTCATAACCGAGGTCCTTAGCCATTTGCATTTCTTTACGCAAAGAAACAAAGTATTCCCGGGCCTTGTATTCTTTAAAAATAAAGCGGTGGAATGTGCAATAAGAACAAAGCGTATGGCAAAACGGAATATGCGCGTACATCATGTACTCATGCCCTGGTTCGGGAGCGGGATGCCGATCCAAGATGACAGTATCAAGAACAAGGTCCCGCTCGATGTAGTATTTCATGATGCGGTCTGTCAATCCCACCACCCAATCGGGTAACAACTTATTTTGTTCAGCCATTTCTATTTCCTAAATTCTTTAATTTTGATTCACCATTTTAGCGGTGCCCAGCGTAAAGAGCCTGTATTTGCGGTGCGTATTTTTCATTCAAATTTTTACGCTTAAGCTTCAACGTCGGTGTTAATAGCCCATTGTCGATGGTCCAATGTTCAAACGTTAAGTGCACGTTACGAGGCAAGGCGTACTGAGGAAAATCTTTAACCGCTGTTTTGATACGCTTCAGAATAGCATTTTTCGTCACAGTAGCCATCAAGCTTTCGGGGTCGTCAGGGTCAAGATCTAATGTGGCTGCAAATTGATTCCATTCGTCTTTGTTTAAGGAGACAATGGCAGAAATAAAAGGACGGTTCTCTCCAATCACATATGCCTGCTCAAACAGGGGATCCATTTCAATTGCAAGCTCGAGATCCACAGGTGGAACCTTTTCCCCAGTGCTCGTCACAATAATTTCTTTGATTCGACCGACAATTTTGAGAAAACCATCTTTATCAAAGGCGCCGACATCACCAGTTTTGAACCAACCATCTTCGGTAAAGGCTTTTTGAGTATCTTCGGAACGGTTCCAGTAACCTTTCATAATGGATGGAGACTTAACCTGAATTTCGTTATCTTCCCCAAGGCGAACATTGGTTTCTGGCAATGCTTTGCCAACACTATCCGGATGATTGTATGTTGGTGAATTACCCGCAATAATCGGACTTGACTCCGTCATGCCGTAGCCTTGGATAATAGGTAATCCCAGCCCGCAGAAAACTTTGGCAACTTTTGAATTCAATGCTGCCCCTCCGCTAATGGCAATACGCAACTGTCCACCAAATTGACTTAGCAAAGTCTTAGAAACCATGCGATTCAATACGGGCCAAATCAACTTGTCCAGTAACGTTGGTTTTGAGCCTTCGATGCCGTATTGTTGGCAAAAGCGTTTCCAACCAATTTCCACAGCCCAGTTGAAAAGGAAGCGAACTGTACTCGAACTTCGATTCAGTTTATTTTGCACTTTTGCATAAATTCGTTCGTAGATGCGAGGGACAGAAATAATGACGTTTGGACGCACTGTTCGAAAGTCTTCTGCCAACAATTGAATCGATCGGTTAAATACAATTGTGCAACCCATGCCAAGAGCAAGGTAGTAACCCGCCATGCGTTCAAAAGTGTGTGATAGCGGTAAAAATGACAAGAAAACATCACCAGGCTGAGGATTGGGCAAGACAGTGGCTACTGTATTGATGACATTGCGAACAACATTTTTGTGGGTGAGCATAACGCCTTTAGGGCGTCCGGTTGTACCTGATGTATAAACAATCGCTGCGAGATCTTCCTCTTTAGGACCTGTTGGTAGTTGTGTGACGTCATGACCAATCGCGAGCCAATTTTCCAAATCCCAAAGTTTGGCAGAGCAATTGCGGGGAGCTGGCGCAGATTCGTCTGTAAAAATAACGTGCTTCAGATTCGGCATCTCGATGCCGGTCAAAAAAATTGAATCCCAACGGCTTAGGCGGTTTGTAACTAAAACACTTGCTTGGCTGTCCGCAAGGATAAAAGCGCTGGAGCCCGCGGTATCGATGGCATGAAGTGGGACCGGTGTGTAGCCATTAGCTAAAGCCGCTTGGTCACAGCAGACAGCATCAACTCCGTTTGGCAACAAAATGGCGATGCGAGTACCTTTGACAAAGCCCATTTTTGCAAAGGCTTTGCGCCATTGGGTGATTCGGTCATTTAGGTCCCGGTACGATATACGCTCCCAGGAGTTTGTACGCCGATCAAATTGGCGCAATGCCTCTGTGTGGGGTGCAACTGCTGCACGGGCTGGGACAAATTGATCCAATGTTTTTAACTGACAAAGCGCCTCGTAACGGCTCTGTGACGTATCTTTCACAATATTCCTCTGGTAATGCCAAAAAAGATGAGTGGATTTTAACTCACCTGCGCCGTTTTAATCCCAACAGGCTAACTTGGTCGGCGAATGGTGTTAGTGACTATTTTTGCTCACTTTGCATTCGTTTGGTTTCTAAAAATTCCCAGCGCTGATAGCCCTCGTCAATTTTGATCTGCAGGCTTTCAAGCTTGTCGGCATTGTTTTTAATTTCTTCAGGTGTACACCGACTAAAGTAGTCAGATTCATTCATTTGGGCTAGCAAGGCATCACGAGTTTGCTCCAAGCTGATTAATCGCTCTGGTAATTCATTAAGTTCTTTGTTTTCCTTAAAGCTCAACCTGATTTTTTCAGGTTTGGCTCGCTTAGGGATAATTTTGGTCTGAACAACCGTCTTCGGTTCTTCTTTGGGAAGCGGGCGGTACCTTAACCAATCTGAATATCCACCAACATACTCTCGCCAAATGCCTTCACCTTCCGGAGCCAACACTTCGGTGACCACATTGTCCAGAAAGCGTCTGTCATGGCTAACCAAAATCAAAGTCCCGGGGTAATTTTGCAGTGTTTGTTCCAAAAGCTCCAATGAGTCAATATCTAAGTCGTTTGTTGGCTCATCTAGGACTAATAAGTTGGCCGGCAAAGCAAAAAGTCTTGCTAGCAATAAACGATTTCGCTCTCCGCCTGATAGGTTGGCAACTGGGACATTTGCTCGACGAGGAGGAAACAGAAAATCAGCGAGATAGGCCATAATGTGCTTTTTCGCATTACCGACTTCAATCCATTCACTACCGGGCGAGATTGTTTCTGCAACGGTCTTGTTAGGATCTAATTGGGCTCGAAGTTGGTCAAAGTAAGCGATTTGTAGGTTAGTGCCTAACTTGACCGATCCGCTATCGGGTTGCCTTTTGCCAAGGATTAGTGAAATTAGCGTGCTTTTACCAATCCCATTATGACCGATAAGTCCCAACCGATCCCCTCGAAGCAAACGGAAATTCAGGTTGCGAACTATCGTCTTTTCTCCAAAAGATAGGTTGACATTTTCTAGCTCAGCAACAATTTTGCCGCTTTTTGTCCCTGCATCAATATTTAAATTGATTTGTCCAATACTTTCTCTTCTAGCGGCCCTCTCTTCACGAAGTCTTTCCAGACGACGTACGCGTCCTTCATTTCTCGTGCGACGCGCCTCAATCCCCTTTCTTATCCAAACTTCTTCCTGAGCCCAAAATTTATCGAATTTTCGTCTTTCTGTTTGTTCAATCTGAAGCTGCTCTTCTTTTAGCGTTTCATAAGCCGAAAAGTTACCCGGGTAACTTCTGAGCATTCCCCGATCCAATTCAACAATCCGAGTGGAAACAGCGTCCAGGAAAGCCCGGTCATGCGTGATAAGCATGACGGCTTTATTTCCACGGTATTCGGAACGTATCCAATTTTCCAAAGTTAGAATGCCGTCAATGTCCAAATGATTGGTCGGTTCATCAAGCAGCAGCAGATCGTTTTCTCTGGCAAAAGCCAGCGCCAACGCCGCGCGTTTGCGCTCTCCACCGGAGACGCTGTCTGGACGACTATTTCCATTCAGATTGAAGCGGTGAAGATATTCCTCCAACCGGGCTAAAAATTGCCATTTTTGTCTCTCATCGGTGCTTTCATCAAATTGAGCGCGAAAAAGCAAGGACTGCAAGAGCGTATCTGCCTTTGGCAAGGCAGGTTCTTGCTCAACATATTCAATTCGAAGGCCATCCTTAACCGTTTTCTTTCCGTCATCAAGTCGATCAATGCCAGCGATAACTTTTAGTAAGGAACTTTTCCCTGTGCCGTTTCGTCCGATTAGACCAATACGCTCACCTTCTTGAATAACTAAGTCAGCCTTGTCCAGTAGGGGTAAATCTCCAAAGGCAAGCTCTGCGGCTTGCAAAGTAATAAGAGTGCTCATTATTGCAAAAAATGTTACCGATCAATGGGTTCAATTAGCTTTTGTGCCGAAATGGCTCGGATCTTGTTTGGCTCGATGATGGCTGGCTGCGCATGACGAACAACTTCCGCGCTTGCGTCAGCATTTAAGTAGAGTTTGCCAGTGTCTCCGTTAAATTCAATTTGTTTCTGCCAGTGCATCCACTGGGTTGCTAAGCGAAACGCGTCGGTACCAAAGGCGTACAGTCGTCTTTCCAATGCGTCTTTGGGGATAGTATCGGACGCCAAATTGGCCGGGGTGGCACCTGATTGGTTTAAAACGAGCGGAGCTTCGACAAGGCCGACATTACGAAGGTCATACGTTAATGAGGCAATGTAACTTTGGCTAGTGTCTCCAGGATTTACAAGGCTTGTGCCCCATGCCCTTGTCAACCTTGGCAGGCGCGGTGTGACTAAAGCCGCTGTACGAGAGTCCATGGCAAGCAAAGCGGCAAAGTAAGGGGGTTCGGCAAAAGCGAGTTGTGCGCGATATTCTGACATGAGCCGATCATTGCGAGCTTTAACACGATTGTAGTTGTAGGGATCCTCTTTTCTGTTCGGTAAGGCTTCTAGTTTGGGTTTCGCTATGTCAGATTGAAGGCTTTCGTAAAAGCGAGGTTGGTTCATTAACTCTTGGGTTAGTTGCACACGTTCAAAAGGAATCTGTGCCGCTTGCAGTTCTTGAACATAAACATTGGCGATACGTTGTTCTAGCGGAGTTGATACCTCAAAAATGATCACTTTTGGCTTTTCGCCTTTGGAGTTTGTCGCGGGAAGGGCGGCAATCGCAATTTGAGCAATTTGTTTGGCCTCTTCTTCTGCAGACAGCGAGAAATTGATCATTAATTTGGGAGAAAGCCCGGTTTGTTCTGATCGGTTGAGGGCTACAACAGGTAATGGCAAGAAATTTAACCGAGAGACTTCTGCCACTTCATCTCGGGTCATCGGTCCAATAGCGACAACAGCACCCATTAGTGCCGCATCTTGCAACTGAGACATGGCATTCTGTCCAGCTTTTCGGTGCAATGGGAGTATTTCGACTGGTGTTCCAGCTTTGTTGTTTGCGGCTTCAATTCCTTTGATGATGGCGTCATTAATTCCATCGAAAGGGCTGTTTACTGGCGGTAAAATCACGGCAATTTTAGGGATGTTTACTGCTTGCGCGGTTGACGTTGTTGCATCTGTCTGAACGGGAACACTCAAGGAAAGTCCTGCGGTGGCGGGGGATTGGACAGATGGTGTCGATAGAGCATTCGGTGTTTCGACGCCTTCTTTTGTCGTAACCTCTGTAGCATTAGCTTCAGTTTCAGCCGACACGACTGGAACTGCTGAAAAAGACGAGGTTACGCCGAATGAAACAGCCGACTGTGCGAGGCTTTGTGAGCCAAAGGCGGCTAAAATAGCCACGCTGAGAACATGCAATAACGAACGGGTATTCACGATGTCATCCACTTCAAAACAATGGTCAGACCAGACTCTAATGATTAAAGCTGGTTTGGATACACAGGTTTTTCCGGATTCGTCACTGTATATCATCGGTTTGCCAATTGGCAACGCCGCAGACATCACATTAAGGGCTCTTTGGGCGCTTAGCCTAGCCGATGTGATCGCAGCCGAAGATACACGTGAAACAAAAAAAATACTGGAAAGATTTTCGATTTCTGTGCCCACTGTCAGCGTGCGCGAGCACAACGAAGTCGCTCAGTCCCATATGATAATTGAACGATTACAAAAGGGCGAGCGAGTCATGTTGGTGACTGATGCTGGAACACCGGCAGTTTCTGACCCAGGCTCCCGAGTTGTACGGGCTGTGATGCAGGCTGGTTTTCGGGTTATTCCGATACCGGGTGCAAGTGCTGTAGTCACGGCATTATCAGCAGCAGGCTTGGAGCCAGGAGGTTTTCATTTTGTTGGTTTTGTCGCGCCTCAATCGAAAGCTCGTCGTGAAGCCTTACAGCAACTAGGTGCGCTAAAAGAAGCATTTGTTCTTTATGAAGCTCCTCATCGAGTTAAAGATCTGTTATGTGACTTGGCAGAGTGTCTAACCCCTCAAAGACGGATTGTCATTGCTAGGGAAATTACCAAAAAGTTTGAAACCTTTACGACCCTTGCAGCTGCCGAGGTTAAGCAATGGGCAAACGGGCATGAAGCTCGGGGTGAGTACGTGATCTTGGTTGATGCTGAACCGGAGCAAAGTGAAATTGAGTTGACGGCTAAGGATCGGGCCTGGTTATTAGCTTTGGCTCAACAAATGCCGCTTTCAAAAGCGGCGGCTATTGGTGCCAAGATCACTGAATTGAAACGTGACTACCTCTATCACTGGCTTATGCAACAAAAGGGAGCGAAGTCAGATTAAGGATTTTTTTAGGGGATCTTTTGGCATCTTCTTAAAATCATAAATGCTCGGATCCATAAGGTGTGAAGGAGACACTCGTGTCATACTCATTAGAACGTTATAGGTACGGCTGTCAAAATGAGTGTCCCATTCACGAATCAACATTTTCATTTCCGCTCTCTTTTTATTTTCAATTTTTCGGCAGATCTCCTTTGAGATAATCGGATAGTGGTGGTATTTCACCCATCGTTCAATTTCGTATTCGCGAACGTAAATCAATGGGCGAATGACGATGTTGGCTCCGTCATCACTGCGTAGAATGGGGGGCATCCCCTTTAGCCTTCCACCATAAAACATGTTGAGTAAAAGGGTACTGACAGCGTCATCCATGTGATGACCGAGAGCGATTTTGGTTACTCCCAATTCTTTGGCGACTCGATAGATGATCCCTCTGCGAAGTCTAGAGCAAACTGAACAAACGTTTTGTCCTTCTGGAATAACCCGCTGTACGATGGACCAGGTGTCTTGATCTTCGATGTGGAAAGGAACGCCGATTTGTTTTAAATAGTTCGGAATAACTTCTTTTGGAAAATTCGGCAGATGCTGATCGACATGTACGGCAATAAGTTCAAAAGGAACTGGAGCTCGTTTCTGAAGTTTCATGAGGACATCCAATAGAACGTAGCTATCTTTGCCGCCAGACATGCAGACCATGATCTTATCTCCTCCTTCGATCATGGAAAAATCAGCAACAGCTTTACCGGCAAGCCGCATAATTCGTTTTTCGTTTTTCTTTTCAGAGACCGATTTTTTGTTTTTAACCTCCTGTGACTGATTTCCAGCCTTTTGAGGCAATTGGGGAGTGAGAACAATGTTTTTTTCAATCATGGGCTTCTTTCATCTTAAAAATTTCTATACCGGCACTGGTCGCAGTGGGATAGGCTTGCGTTTTTTCGCTCCGTACAAGCACCGCTTTGACAAGGGGGTGCCGTAGTAGAAAATGAGCGATTTTATCGACAAGTGTTTCTTGTAAAGCAAAAGGTTGTTCCTTCAAGACCCTGTCAATTGTTTGAAGCACTAAATCGTAGTTATAAGCCTTTTCCAACTGATCGTCTTCTGCATGTGTTCGCACATATACCTCAATATTGAGTAACACAGGTTGAGGAGCCTGTTTTTCGTGCTCGTAAGCTCCAATGAAGATCTCGCGCTCAATGTCTCTTAAAATAATTCGTCGACAATGTCGTAACTCAGGAACCAGATACCATGTCACAGGATAGCCTCCTTAAGAGCTCGTAATCGAGCCTGATAAATAGAGTTGGCAATTGTACGTTTATTTTCCGTTTCCCGAGCAATTCGTTTGGTGTCAATTGAGCTGGCCACTTCAAGTGCTCTCTTTGCTTTTAAGTCATCGTAACTTAAAACTAATTTGGCCACCGCTAAAAGCGATTGATAGCGTTGAGGTCTTCTGAAGGCGTCTGCCTTTTGCATTAAGTTAAGCAAACCCTCGGGAGAGTTTTCAAATTGGTTTTTTGTACGATGCCACAGGATCATTAGGTCCCGGATTTCAGCGGTTGGCTTAATTTTCTCGCAAAAGCCATTGAGGGACTCCTCACTTGGGATCAGGTCACTTAAAACGGCAAAGCGAACTAATTCTGAGCTCTGAATGTCAGCGGATTTTTTTAGGGTAGACAGTTGAGCCGGATTGATGGGGACTTCTGCAAAAAGGCGTTGCCAGCAGCCACATGCCTGTAATGTCTGTATGAATCGCTCTGGAGCATTAGCCATCAGAGCTCGTCGCATTTCTTTAAATATTCGTTCGCCAACGAGGCTATCCGCCTCACCACTATTCACCATATTTGTCATCAGTTGCATGGTTGATTCAGCAACGGAAAATTCTTTAAATCGAGCGGCAAATCGTGCGACACGCAAAATTCTCACAGGATCTTCGGAAAATGCTTCAGAGACATGGCGAAAGCATTTGGCTTTGATATCTTCAACACCGCCATAGGGATCAATCAATTGGTTTCCCTTCATCGCAATGGCGTTAATGGTCAAGTCTCTGCGTTTTAAATCTTCTTCCAGCGAAACGTCTGCTTGGGCGTAGAAGCGAAAGCCATGATAGCCGCGGCTTATTTTCCTCTCGGTTCGTGCCAGAGCGTATTCTTCATGTGTTTGAGGGTGTAAAAAAACAGGGAAATCTTTGCCGACAGGCAGAAAACCTTGCTGTAACATCTCATCGGGGCTTGCGCCAACAACGACCCAATCACGATCACTGGGTTGGATTGGATATCCCAAGAGCTGGTGCATTAGCAAATCGCGGACATATCCACCTACCAGATAAGTTTGCATTAAATCGGTTCCTCCGAGTCATCAAGTGGTTTGGGTGAAATGACGCCAAGCCAACGATTGAAATCCTCAATGGGTTCTTCACCATGACTGGCGTATTCCACTGTGTTTGCTAACACATTTTGCACATAACCCCTCGTTTCAGTAAAGGGAATTGTTTCAATGAAAATGGTCGCTTCTATCGGTTTTGTGAGTGTCGCTCGCCATTGTTTGGCTCGTTGAGGACCGGCGTTGTAGCCCGTTGTTGCCAAAATAACGTTTTGGTCTAGTCGATCCAACAAGGAGCGGAGATAATAGGTTCCAAATTGAATATTGGTGTCTATCTGGTAAATATCATTGCGCTGAAATGTCGTTTGTTCGAGTTGTCTTGCAATCCATTGAGCAGTCGCTGGCATAATTTGCATTAAACCGTTTGCTCCAGCACTGGAACTTACAGAAGCAATGAAACGAGATTCCTGGCGAATCAAGCCGTAGATCCAATCCTCATTTACATCAAACCGCCGCGCAAACTGCTGAATAATGCGCTCGTGGGGGCGTGGATACAGCATGTTGTGAGAAACCGGTAACCTTGAGGCGACTGGAACGGCTGTATTAATCATCCGGTCAAGCCGACCATGTTCCAACGCCCACTGAGCGACAGTTAAGCGCTCAACGTCTGGAAGATTTCTTAACCCCCAATTCCACTCCCGATGCCCCCAACCATATAGCCCTAAGTCATAAAAGGCGACCGCCCGGGAAAAACTACTATTTTCAATGGCGGCAACTTGTTCTTGTGTGATTTGAGTTGCAGCCATGGGTTGGTAAACGATGGAGCGCCCCAAAGCCTGGGCGGCAAGCTTCCCATAGTACGTTCTAACGTTTGTAATCTGTTCCCATAGTTTTTTTGCAGCCACAGGCTGTCCTTGTATTGCTAATGCACGACCTCGCCAATAAAGCCAAGTGTCTTTTTGTTGCAATGATTTAGGTAATTGCTGGATATACTGGTTTACGAGCTTCCAATTCTCAGCCTTCAATGCCGTTCTGACTTGCCATTCAAGGCAGGCCTGCTGGTTGGCCGCATAACGTCCACGACACGTTGCAGTGCCGGCTACTTGATACCAAGCCAGGGCGTTTTTGTTTTGGCGCAAGGCGGCTGTGTAACCAATGTGACCCCAGAGGGCTCCCTTTTCCTCACGGTTTAAACGCTTATTTAAGGCTTTGGCAACGAAAGCAGCTTTATTTAGATCAGATCGGCTAAGGCGATATGCAGCAATTAAGGCTACAAATTTATTTTGCCGATCAATTTGGTGACGATACTTTTTATACCATGTGTTTGGACGATTGAAGGCCATTGTTGCCAGAGTTTTGGGTAAGCGCTTGTGTTTAATGAGTGACTCTAAAACAACTTTGGCTTGGTGTCCGCGATTAAGCTGCATGAGAGTGACCAGGCGGTTAAAACCTAATGACGGATTGACATCAATCAGAAGGTTGAACGCTTTTTTGCATAAAGCGTTGTTCTCAAAGGTTGATTGTCTAAACAATGGCAACGCTGTTTGAGAAATTTTTTTGATTTTCGTGGAAGTCGCAGATTGCAAATCGTGATATATCGACCAGCAAACAAACTCGGGATCGTTGCGGGAAAGCTTGAGTTCATTTCGAACTTTGTCAAAAGTCTTCCATTGATTTTTTTGATGAAGTTCCTGTGCCTCGGAACTCAACCACTCGCGAGTGAAGTATTCCTCTACAAATTCTCCTTGATGGGATTTGCGGAATGCATCCAGCTTTTGGATTTTTTCGGTTATGGTCGGTAGTTGTTTAATTTCTGTGAGAAGACTCCACGCTTGTACGTATCCTATTAATGGATGATCAGCCCATTCGGTTTGAGAAAAGCTAACTGGATGATGACTTTCATATGCCTTCTTAAGGGTAAGAAATTCCTGCGCCAAGGTCGCTTTATCACTGGCGAACGTTGCCTCCGTTTTGGCAAAGGCATCACAACTGACACACCACAACACGAGAAAAACAACCACTAAAAAAAGTGGAGTGTGCATAAAATGTTTTCTGACTCTGCTTTGCATGAAAACGCCCAATAATGTCTGATAAAGAAAACCAACTAAATAAAAGATTGTATCGCCAGTATTGCCTTTCTCGCAGACAACATGGCAACTACTCAGATGATAGTCGGAAAATAGCAGAAAAATTGGCAGTTTTTTTGCACGAAAGTGCATTTACTCGCGTCGCACTGTATTGGCCAATTCGAGGCGAAATCGATCTACGTGACGTTGCGTTAACGTGGCTAGGTGGTAAAAGCGAACGCGTTTTGGGGCTTCCTTTTATTCAAGAAGGAATAATGCGTTTTGCTCAATGGGGACCGAACTGTATGATGGGAAAAGGATTCATGGGTATCTGTGAGCCTGTGCGGAAAGTGGTTATAGAGCCGGAATTAATTATTGTCCCGTGTTTAGCGATGGATCGATTGGGAGTCAGGTTGGGTTACGGCGGAGGCTGGTACGATCGCACATTACCCCACTGCAAAGCCTTCTCATTAGGAGTTTTGTGTTCTGATTACCTATTCGACACATTACCTCGAGAGTCACAGGATTATTTGCTTAATGGTTGTTTGACGGAAAAAGGGCTTTTAGTGTTCAAAAAAAATGGCGGCGCTGTTCAAAAACCACGCCGCCATTAAAACAAAACCATAGAGAATCAGTTAGTAGCGATAAGCATCGCTCTTAAAGGGGCCCTCTTTGGAAACGCCAATATAGGCAGCCTGCTCATCGGTTAATTCAGAAAGTTGGGCATTGAAATTTTTAAGTTGTAGACGCGCGACCTTCTCGTCCAAAATCTTTGGTAAAACATATACCCCGATTGGATATTTTTCTGTGTGTGTGAACAGTTCGATTTGAGCAAGAGTTTGATTAGCAAAGGAACTGGACATTACATAGCTTGGGTGACCGGTGGCACAACCCAAATTCACTAAACGGCCTTCGGCCAACAAGATGATTTTGTTGCCAGAAGGCAACAAAATGTGATCAACTTGAGGTTTAATGTTTTCCCATTGATATTTACGCATACTCGCGACATCAATTTCACTGTCAAAGTGACCGATATTGCAGACGATGGCTTCGTTTTGCATCCTGATCATATGATCGTGTGTGATGACATTGATGTTGCCTGTTGCCGTTACAAAGATATTCGCCTTATCAGCGGCGTAATCCATTGTAACGACGCGATAGCCCTCCATGGCGGCCTGAAGAGCGCAGATGGGGTCGACTTCAACAACCCAGACCTGCGCTGCAAGCGCCCTCAGAGCCTGCGCACAGCCCTTGCCAACATCGCCATACCCGACGACAACGGCAACTTTTCCGGCAATCATAACGTCTGTCGCCCGTTTAATACCATCGACTAATGATTCTCGGCAACCGTAGAGGTTATCAAATTTCGATTTGGTGACTGAATCATTGACGTTCATGGCTGGGAATTTGAGTGTACCCTTGGCTTCCATTTGATAGAGTCGATGCACGCCGGTGGTTGTTTCCTCGCTAACGCCCTTAATTTGGGTAATGCGCTTGCTGTACCAGTGAGGATCTTTTTCCAGATGTCGAGCAATGGCTGCAAAAAGAGCCTTTTCTTCGTCGTTGTGAGGATGCGCGATCACCTCGGGATCGGTTTCTGCTTGATTGCCGAGGTGTAACAGCAAAGTTGCGTCGCCACCGTCATCAAGGATCATATTGGAGTAGCCACCATCGTCCCATTCGAAAATGCGGTGTGTGTATTCCCAATAATCATCAACACTTTCTCCCTTAACAGCGAAGACGGGGATGCCCTCGGCAACCATGGCGGCGGCTGCATGATCTTGGGTGGAGAATATATTGCAACTCGCCCAGCGGACTTGAGCTCCCAAAGCCACCAGCGTTTCAATTAGCACTGCTGTTTGAATAGTCATGTGAAGCGATCCGGAGATACGGGCGCCTTTGAGCGGTTGATCCTTGGCATATTCTTCTCGAATAGCCATCAATCCCGGCATTTCAGTTTCAGCAATTTTGATTTCTTTTCTGCCCCAATCGGCCAATCCGATATCGGCAATGACGTAGTTCTCGCTCATCAAAGAGCCTCCCAAAAGGTAAATGATTAAACGAGCGCCGTTATTATTTGATCTCAAGCCTGGGAACTCCATGAGTCTCGCAGCGCTCCTTGAGAAAATCGAAGAAACGCTTGGTTCGCAAGCGTTTCTTATGTAAGTTATTTTGACGACTTTTTGAGTTTTTCTTCTTCAGCAATTTTTAATGCATGAAGCGCTTGTTGTACTTCTTCGGGGCTAATGCCAGGGCAAAGTTGAACGCATTTTATTTCAACGTTTTCGCCATCAATAACTGCTACAACAGAGGTTTCGTTGCAAAGTCCGGAGCATTTTAAGGTTGCTACAACCCGTCCGCAATCTCTACCACTATCAAAGGCCATACTGTGGAGTAACTCTTTCCCAGAGGCGCTCGTTAGTTTGAAGTAGAATTTCCCATCTTTTTCACGATATTGTTTGAAAAGCGGTAAAGCCGTCTTTTTCTTTGGGTCATTTGTCTTTTGGTGGATGCCAAAGTTTGCAAAATTACGAAGACCAACAGCTTCACGAATTCTAGCCATGAATGGTATGGCTAAGGCGCGCGCTTTGCGAGCGCCATCTTGCAAAATGGCTTCAATTTTTGCTGGATCAGCCATCAGCGTTTCATACTTCGCGCGCATTGGGCCAATTTCACTTTCAATGCGTTCGAAAAGAGCCTCTTTAGCGTCTCCCCAACTCATGCCTTGCTCTAATTGAGCACGGAATTGCGCATACTCTTCTGGAGTAGAAAAGGCCTCATAGATCGCTGTTAAAGACGTGGAATCTGGGTCCTTGGGTTCACCGGGTAAACGGCTGTCCGTTTTGATTTGGGTAATGGCATCACGGATAGCCTTGGCTCCACCTTCAAAAAGAGGGATAACGTTATTGTAACTTTTACTCATTTTGCGTCCGTCTAAACCGGGCAAAACCTCATGAGTAGTATCGACAACGGCTTCTGGCATCACAAAGAAAGGATGCTCCTCGCTGGCATATAGACGGTTAAAACGAGTTGCTACATCTCGGGCCATTTCAAGATGTTGAATTTGGTCTTTGCCGACAGGAACTTTATTGGCATTGAACATGAGAATGTCTGCCGCCATGAGAATCGGGTAGCTATAAAGACCCATTGAAATGCCGGCGTCGGGGTCATCGGAATTTTCCACATTAGCTTCAAGAGCCGCCTTGTACGCGTGAGCTCTATTCATTTGCCCCTTCGCTGTCACACAGGTAAGCATCCAACTTAGTAACGGGATTTCTGGAATATCACTTTGACGATAGAAAATAACCCGTTCAGGATCTAAACCGGCAGCAAGCCAAGTCGCGGCAATCTGCAGTCGAGAGCGCTCAATTCGATCTGAGTCCTGGCACTTGATTAGAGCATGTAAGTCAGCCATGAAAAAGAAGCTTTGGACGTCCTTTTGGAGACTGGCTTGAATAGCAGGACGAATAGCGCCAACGTAGTTACCGATGTGTAACGTTCCTGTGGTATTAATACCGGTTAAAACACGAGTAGTCATGGCTTTTCCCAAAAATAGTGGAGAAAATATTGTATGAGTCAGTTATCGAAAGGTCAAAAATGCCAAATAAATGAGTATCTGACTACAAAAAACAACCGCCGAACCCTATAAGGTAGCGGCGGGTGTTAAAACAAAGTAATTATGAGTTAGCAAGCATCGCTACGCAAAGCTTCGGCCTTATCGGTCTTTTCCCAAGTAAATTCCGGCTCCTCACGCCCGAAATGGCCATAGGCGGCGGTTTTCGAATAAATCGGTCGTAAAAGGTCAAGCATCTGAATAATACCGCGAGGACGCAAATCAAAGTGGCGATTGACCAATTCGGCGATTTTCTCATCGGCGATTCTACCAGTGCCAAATGTGCGGACAGTGACATTAATTGGTCGTGCGACCCCAATGGCGTAAGAAACCTGAACCTGACAGCGCGTGGCTAAACCAGATGCAACGACATTTTTAGCAACATAACGACAAGCATAGGCAGCAGATCTATCAACCTTCGATGGATCTTTTCCCGAGAAAGCACCACCGCCGTGTGGGCAGGCTCCACCGTATGTGTCGACAATGATCTTACGCCCTGTCAATCCGCAGTCACCTTGGGGACCGCCAACGACGAAACGTCCAGTCGGGTTGATCAAAAAGCGTGTATTTTTAAGCCACTCAGCAGGTAATACGGGTTTGATGATATGTTCAATTACTGCCTCAATGAATTCCGGCTTCATTTTGTTGCCATCACTCATTCTGGGGTGGTGTTGTGTTGACAACACCACCGTATCAATGGCAACTGGTTTACCGTTTTCATAGCGTAAGGTAACCTGACTCTTTGCGTCTGGGCGCAAAAAATCGAGTGTTCCGTTACGACGCACAATTGATTGCTGTTGCATCAGGCGGTGCGCATAATAAATGGCTGCAGGCATGAGGGTGGGAGTTTCATCGCAGGCGTAGCCGAACATTAAACCTTGGTCTCCAGCGCCCTGTTCCAGGTAGTCGTCACTCGCGCGGTCAACGCCTTGGGCAATATCATTGGACTGCTTGTCATAGCCGACGAGGACAGAGCAACCGCGGTGATCAATACCGTATTCGGAATTGTCATACCCGATACGTTTAAGTGTCTCACGAGCAATGTCGATGTAATCCACGTTTGCTTGAGTGGTAATCTCACCGGCTAAAACAACTAGTCCGGTGTTGCAGAGGGTCTCAGCTGCGACGCGGCTATAGGGATCTTGAGCCAAAATAGCGTCAAGAACAGCATCAGAAATTTGGTCGGCTACTTTGTCCGGATGTCCTTCAGACACGGACTCAGAAGTAAAAAGGTAAGAATCAGTCATGGTGCTACATTCCTAAATAGTTTATGGGCGGAACGAGCGTCCACCGCGAAATGATCCGGAATGCGGCTGACGCTTTAGCGGTATTTTGGTAACGCCCCGCAAGTTGTCCTATTAACTCGGCGTGTTTGCGAATCTTACTCCAAAAAAAGAAATTAGGCAGTCACAAATGTTAAATAGTGTATTTCTGGACTGCGCCGAAAGAGAAAAAGTTTGGCAAAATCACTTCCATGAAATTCTTAATATTTTTAATTTCTCGTATTCCACTAGAAGCTCTTCGAAGCGTTGCTGCTTTGATCGGTAGGCTGATGTATCGATTGGCGCCAGGGTATAGGGAGCGCATCAAAGAGAATCTTCGTCGGGCGGGCATTTACTCCGAAGCGCTGGCTAGGCAAGTTGCAGAACAGCAGGCTATCCAAGGAGTCGAGGCGCCTTGGGTATGGGGGCGTGGTCGACATAAGGTTCTCGAATTAACACGAGGAGAAGATAAAACCATTGATTTGATTGATCAGGCGATCAGAAGTGGCCGATCGATTATTTTTCTCACTCCCCATATTGGTTGCTATGAAGTGGCTCCCATGTGGGTAGCCGAACGTTGGTTAAAAGGGTCCGACAGAGAATTTGCAGTACTTTACCGCATACCAAGGAAATCTTATTTGCGCAACATTGTCGGTCAAGGGCGTATCTCGGAAAATATTGTTCCGGCCTCAGCAGACCTTAAGGGAGTTCGCCAAATTATTCGCATTATGAAGCATGGTGGAATAACCGGAATTTTGCCGGACCAGGTTCCGTCAAATGGCGAGGGGCTTTGGGTGAACTTTTTTGGAGAGCCTGCCTATACCATGACTTTTCCCATGCGTCTGGCAAAACAGTTTAATGCGCAAGTCATTTTAGCCCGCGCCTTGCGTGAAAAAGGGGGATGGTGCATTTACTGCGAGCCTTTAGACTACCAAGTTACCGGAGATCTTCTAAAGGACACGGCGGTGATGAATCAGAAACTGGCAGAAACCATTTTGAAGAGTCCTGAACAGTATCTTTGGTCTTACAATCGGTACAAGTGTCCTCAGGGCGTAATAAAGCCAACGCAAAATGAAAAAAGTTCTTAACCTATTAACGTATTTTTGGCTCTTTGTTGTTGATCTGATGGCATCTTGGAGCCCTGAATCAAGAACACGCATGGCTCGTGTTGTTGCATGGCTCTTTTGGCAAATGGTGCCTAAACGTCGCAAAATCGCTCTACGTAATCTTCAGTTGTGTTTTCCTCTATGGAGTGACCAAAAGCGACTTGAGGTTGCCAAGCGCTGTTATTTTCATCTAGCTCGCGCCGCTCTTGATCACAGTGTGCTTTGGAAAGGATCAGCAGAAGCAGTGCGCGATTTCGTTCGGTTTGATCCGGGTGCTATAGAACGGATCACAAGTGAGAAGAATCGTCCACTGATTGTCATTGCTCCGCACTTTGCTGGTTTGGATGCTGCGGGGATTGCGTTGAATTTGTATGTCAGGGGCGTTTCCCTATATCAGCGTCAGGCCAATCCTGTTTGGGACAAAGCCGCCTTTGATGGACGAAAACGATTTAGCGATCCCATCTTAATCGCAAAGACCGGTAAAGATGATTTGAAAGCGGTCATTCGAGCCATGCATCAGGGGTTGCCGTTTTACTACTTGCCGGATATGGATCACGGAATTAAAAATTCAATTTTTGTTCCTTTCTTTGGTATACCGGCAGCGACGTTGCCGATGGCATCGCGATTAGCTCGAGTCACTAAGGCTAAGGTGCTGATGTGTATTCCTGAAATGACTGAAAAGGGCTATCAGGTGCATGTGACGCAATTGTTTGAAAATTTCCCTACGGCTGACTACGAGGCCGATACTTTGCGAGTTACCCAAGAACTTGAGCGTTGGATTGAGAAGTATCCGGACCAATATATGTGGACGCACCGACGTTTTAAGACTCGTCCACAGGGTGAACCCTCGCTTTATTAAAGACATTTTTCGATGAGGTCATAAATTGATTGATTTGGTTTTGAAAAAAGGCAAAGAGCGGTCTCTTTTACGCAGACATCCATGGGTGTATGACACAGCTGTGCAGAAAGTCATGGGAAAACCTGGATTGGGTGAGACGGTTCGTGTGGTGTCCAACGATGGACGTTTTCTCGCATGGGCTGCCTATTCTCAGGAGTCCACAATTCGAGCGCGTTGTTGGTCCTTTATTGAGTCTGATTGCATCAATAAGGCTTGGTTCGAAGAAAAAATTGCAAAAGCCTTGCGCGCTCGCAAGCGTTTGTTTTCTCGAACTAGTGCCGTGCGTGTAATTTTTGGCGAAGCTGATCAGTTGCCGGGACTTGTTGTCGATCAATACGATAATTGGCTTGTCGCCCAGTTCCAAGCCGCAGGGGTTGAAGCTTGGAAAGATGATATTGCCGATATTCTAATGAGGCATTGCGATGTTCAGGGTATTTATGAACGTTCTGACGCGGCGACCCGACATCGAGAGGGGTTGAATGAAATTGTTGGGGTTCTACGTGGATTGGAACCTCCCCAAGAAATTGAAATTGTGGAAGATAGAGTTCGCTACGGTGTCGACGTTCGACATGGTCATAAAACGGGTTTTTATATTGATCAACGCGAAAACCGTTTATTGGCACAACGGCTTGCCGAACAATTTAGAGCTCTTCACGGTCGTGGAATGCGTGCATTGAATTGTTTTTGCTACACCGGTGGATTTTCTTTAGCGTTATTGGCAGGGGGTGCGGAGGAAGTCATTTCTGTTGATTCTTCAGCAGACGCTTTAGCGATGGCCAAACGCAATGCTGAACGAAACGGTTTCTCTGCGGATCGAGCTCAGTGGTTACAAGCGGATGTGTTTGATTATCTTCGCCAGGCTCGAGATCAGGGGGAGCAATTCGACCTTGTTATTCTCGACCCTCCTAAATTTGCTTCAAATCATCGCCATATCGACCGCGCATCACGTGCCTATAAAGATATCAATTTGAATGGGCTGCGGTTGGTAAAAGAGGGAGGCGATTTATTGACCTTTTCCTGTTCTGGAGCAATGGATGTCGATCTTTTCCAAAAAGTGATCGCTGGTGCAGTCATTGATTCGAAGCGAGAAGCTTGGATGATCACAAGGTTGGGTGCCGGCGAAGATCATCCATTGATGATGACATGCCCAGAAGGAGAGTATTTGAAAGGACTACAATTAACCCTTCGTTAATTGGACACAATTCAAGGCTTCTCAATGTTGAAGCCTATTCTGGGAGAATAGGAATGGACGTAATGGACATGGTGCCTCAAATCCCGGTGACGATCATCACGGGCTTTCTGGGCGCAGGAAAAACCACACTTTTAAATCGAATCCTTCGTGAAGAGCACGGTCATAAAATTGCTGTCATAGAAAACGAGTTCGGTGAGGAAGACGTTGATAGCACGTTATTGGTACAAACCGATAAAGAGCAGATTGTTCAAATGAGCAACGGCTGTATTTGCTGCACAATCCGAGGCGATTTGTCTCGAGTGTTAACTGACTTGCGGCACCGTCGAGATCGCGGAGGCATTCAGTTTGACTGGGTGGTGATTGAAACGACGGGTGTTGCGAATCCTGGACCCGTTGCTCAGACATTTTTCATGGATGACGCCGTAGCGGCTTTTTATCGCTTGGATGGCGTTATTACCGTTGTTGATGCCAAACACGGCAACGAAACGCTTGATAAAGAAGCAGAAGCCCAGGCCCAGGTTGGTTTTGCAGATCGGATTTTCCTGACCAAAACGGATTTGGTCACTGAACAGGAAGCGGCGGATATTCGTGCGCGCTTGCGCCGGATGAACCCAAGGGCGCCGATTGAGAATGTTCATATGGGCGAGGTCGCTGTAGACAAGGTTCTCAATATTGAGGGTTTCAACCTCAATACCGTCTTGGATATTGATCCGGAGTTTTTGGTCGACGTTGGTCACCATCACCATCATGGTGATGAAATTGGCTCCTTTGTCTTTACATCGTATACACCGTTTGACCCGTTCCGTCTCGAGCGCTTTTGGGGAACAATCACTCAGGTCTATGGGCCCGATTTGTTGCGCTATAAAGGGGTCCTTTACTTGCAAGGGACCGATCATAAGATGATTACACAGGGAGTGCACATGTTAGTTGCGGCAGATTTAGGACCAAAATGGGCCGAGGGAGAACGTCCGATGAGCAAGATTGTGTTCATTGGACGCAATCTACCGGAAAGTGCCATTATCACAGGTTTGGAGACCTGTCTCGTAGACGCTCCGTAACTTGGTAGTATGACATCTTTGTGATATTTTGTGGAAAGTATGGAAAAAAGCAAGCAGATATCTTGTTTTTCCTGTATAAAGTGTTCCCAATAATTTTTAGCAGTTATCACTGCTGATAAGAAAGAGTACCCTTTAACATAACGGGTATATGTAGTAACCAATGAAATAATACCGAACCTTAAAACAGTTCGATTTTGATGTTTTATGGCCACGAAGAAAAAGTTGTTGACTGAGCAAGAATTGCTCGCCATGCCCGAAGACGATTATATGAACGATCGGCAACTCGCTTTTTTCCGTAACCGTTTGCAAGAAATGGAAAAGGAATTGCGCAGTAACGCTGGTCAAACAACGGAGCATTTGCGTGAAACGACGGTTGCACCTGATCCGGCAGACCGTGCAACCATTGAGGAAGAACATGCGTTGGAGTTGCGTACTCGAGATCGTGAGCGCAAGCTTTTGAAAAAAGTTCAAGCCGCATTACAGCGTATTGATAACGGTGAGTATGGCTGGTGTGAAGAAACCGGTGAGCCGATTGGAGTAGCTCGACTCTTGGCGCGCCCGACGGCTACTTTGTCGCTCGAAGCTCAAATGCGTCGTGAAATTCGCCAAAAAATGTACGGCGACTAGCCAATAGCGATTGTTTTTGTTTTGACTGAAGGGAAGGTGCCTATAGCGCCTTCCCTTTATCTTATGGACGGCAGCGAACGAGGCTGTGTGCGTAAAGCTCTGGTTCATTTAAGTTGAATAGCTGAGCATTCATCAGCAAAGCATCCATACCCATAAATGAAAGAGGGGCGGTCCACTTTTTAAGTGATCCTTGCAGTAAAGAGCTGATGTCCTCGACTTGACTGTTCACGATGGTGTAATTCGTATTTGGAGGGAGTTTGGCTAAAGCTTTTGCTCTATCTATCGCAAAGTTGAAGTCTCCCACTGAGTCTACCAGGTGCCGATCCAGAGCTTGTTGTCCAGTCCAAACGCGTCCTTGTGCGACAATTTGCACTTGTTGAATCGGTAAGCCTCGGCTCTGGCTGACTAATTTTGTAAAGTCGGCATAGGTTCTGGCCACGGATTGTGTGAGCACTTTCTCAAGCCGCGGATCTAATGGGCCACTTAGTTTTTCAGCATTCGCCAACCAGGTTGTGCTGACACTGCCATGACCAATTTTGATCTTATCCAATGTTTTTTCAAATGTTGGCGCTAAACCAAAAACACCAATCGAACCAGTGATGCTGACAGGAGAGGCAACAATTTCGGATCCAGCCATGCTGATCCAGTAACCTCCGGAAGCGGCCATGTCCCCCATGCTGACAACAATAGGTTTGCCAGCTTTTTTAAATTGGTCCAGAGCGTCTCGAATCATTTCACTTGCGACTGCTGAGCCACCCGGAGAGTTGACTCGCAGCACGAGGGCCTTAACATCCGGTTGCTCTTTAAGAGCCTGAATTTGTTCAATTAATGTTTCTGCTCCAACAATGCCGGGTTCTGATTCTCCTTCACGAATTTCCCCCTCAGCGATAAGAACTGCCACTGGAGCAGAAATCGGTGTTAACAAAGTGGATGCATAGTCATAAACCGATACAAAATTAAATTTGCTTGGGGTGCCTTTGGAGAGTTTTTCTTCGATATAGCTTATGGTCGCGTCGTACGTTTTTATACCGTCAATAAGATTAGCCTCTAAGGCTGCCTGAGCTAAATTTCCTTGAGAGTGCTGGACATTTTCAACCAGTGTGTCAATGTAGTGGTTAACGCTTTCAGGAATTAAGCCTCGAGAGCGTTCAATATCCGTTGTGAGTGAGTGCCAGGCGTCATTTAGCCAATAGCTTTCCGCTTCAATCCACTCTTTTGAAGGGGAATTGCGAGTAAAGCTCTCAGGGAAACTTTTATATGCGCCAGCTTTAAATACGTGGATATTGACGCCAAGGTTTTGTAGAAGATCGCCGTAGTACAAGCGATCTGAACTTAGACCTTTAACGCCGATAAATCCCATCGGATGCAAGTAAATTTCATTGGCATGCGCGGCGATGCTGTACTGGGCTTGCGAGAAATTGGTGCCCCAGGCAAAAACAGGCTTGCCGCTTGTTTTAAATCGGTCAAGGGCCAAGCCGATTTCTCTGACACTATCAATGCCGGCGCTTTCTAGTTTGTCGAGTTTCAGTAAAACACCATCAACGCGATCGTCTTTAGATGCGTTTTCTAATGAAGCAATAACATCGTGAAGCGCGGTATTGGTTGGTGAGGCACTGCCGAACAATTGCATGGAAAGCGGACTTTCGGTGGGTAGCTCTAGAACTTCTCCTGTGAGATCAAGAACAAGAACCGATTGCTTAGGAATTGACGGTTGATAAAACGCAGATAAAAAACCGTAACCGAGAATCAGGATAACGGCTAATCCGATAGCCCCAAAACAAAAAGCTCCAATTGCACAGAAAACCTTGCCTATCAGTTTAAAAAACTTAGCAATGTAGCGAAATATAAACAATGTCTATCCTTTTATTTAGGTAATTCCAAGCGCTATTTTAGTCGTAAGGATTCTGCATTGGCAGCTTACGTAGACGTTTATTGTTTTTCGATTCCTGACGACGTGTTAAAACTTTTGGGATATCGCGAAGATGCGAAATTTGGGCATCAACATAGTTAATAGGTTTCACGATTTCCGTGCCGTGATGATGCCATCCTTTGCACAAGACGGTTTGTAACCCCAGTTGATGGGCAACTTTTAAATTGCAAAGGTTATCGTCAATCAAGCATGCCTCGGTAGGTCGGATGCCGTGATTTGTTAAAACTTTCTGCAACATTGCCGCTGATGGCTTGGGGCACCACCGTCCGAATACTTTCATGTCGTTGACACAATACTTTGCTTGAAAGACACCGCGCAAATTGATTTTTTTTAAAATTCGCTCTGCGAAGTGATTGGGAGCATTTGTAAAAAGGACCTTTTTGCCAGGTAAAGACACGAGTGATTGACGCATCAAACCACGAGTTTTCACACTGGAAATGTCGACATTGTGTGTTTTTGTCAAAAAGTCAACAGGATCAATGCCGTGGTGTAACCATAATCCTAAGAAGGTGACTCCATATCGTTGCCAGTATTCTTTTCGTAACAGATTTGCCGTCTGAGAGCTAACTCCCAGAGCGCTCTGGATATAGTCGTCCATCAACACGTGAATGTCGTGAAACATTCCTGCGGATGCAGAATATAAAGTGTCATCCAGGTCAATCAGCCAAAGCTTTGGACGATAGATTCTTCCTGATGGGTGATAAAACTTAAAGTCGCTCATCGTTTAAAAGAGCGCCTGAATGAGGCGCTCTGAATTCTTGTTATCGATCTTCGGCAACGCGGATTGCTGTTACCATCCGTTCTGCATCCTCATCGGATAGCCAAGGCACCCAGCAATGGATTGGTTGAGCTTCTCCGGCAAGAACCATCAGCATATGCCCGAGTTCTGTTAGTGATTCAGCCCCTTTGATTCCAAGGGCATACTCTGACATTTCAGCTGTCGGCAATTTTAATGAAATTCGGTTTCCAAAATATTGTTTAACCTCTTCAGGCAAGACTCTCGGATCCGGCCATTGTGTCGCTAAAATGAGGTGATAGCCAGTGCTCCAACCTTTAGTTGAAATCGCTTTGAGTGCGTTAAGGAGTTTTTCTTTAAAGTCATCGTCGATAAGCCAAACAGCGATTTCATCGATGATAACGAAAGTGCGCAATAGGCGTTTTTTTAAACCAAGTACTTTATTGCACTCTTCTAAGCTTTTCACACCTAATGTTTCGAATAGCTTCTCGTGAGCTTCGATGGATTTCACTATGCTATCAAGATAGCTTTTAGCTGTTTCAATATTCGTTTCCACGCGTAAACGGTGTAAGCCCTTCAAACTTTCAAACGCCCAGCCACCGTTAGGATCGAACACTTTAATGGCAGCCAAATCGGGACGATTGGTAATTGCGATATCCAAAATAAGGTTACGAATGAAAGAGCTCTTGCCGGAGCCAGTCATGCCGGTTATCAATGTGTAGGGAGCATGGCGGGCTTGTCCCTCAAATGCGGTTTCGAAATTAAGATAGACCAACGAATCTTTATCATCGTTACGTCCAAGGACAAAAGAATAATTGCCCCCGTTGCTGTTGCGGTTAATCTGACGGTCACGCCAAACACTCCACATGCTGTCGCTACCTTCGGTTGTGTGCTTTTCCATCAAGGCTTCAATGGCGGCAGAGTAACGAAAGTTCTTCTTATCTAGCATAATACGATCCTTATAAAAACGGATGTCTACTGACTATCATCTTAGTCGCTTTTAAACACTACGGCACGTGAAAAACAACATGACGTTTCTGCCAGCTAGGACGGCTTGTGTAGAGTGAACAGTGTAATTTCTCCAAAAATGCCGATTCGTATTGGGAATCCATACCAAAGACCGGTTCCACGATTGACGTAAAGCGTCATTCCGTCAACATCGTATTTTCCCTTTACAAAACCGTCGTTAAGGGCTTGAGCTAACCAATGCATGCCAAAAATTTGTCCACCGTGAGTGTGGCCAGATAGTTGAAGAGCAACTCCATGGCGGGCATAATCACGGCTATTTTTTATTTGATGGGACAATAGGACGACAGGCATCTCCTTTGGCAAGCCGCTCAGCGCTTTTTCGATGTTGGGAAGTTCTCTATGGTAACGTTTGGCCATTGGATCATTGACGCCCGCTATGGCTATTGATTGCCCGTTACGAGTAATAAGTTGATGGCTATTATGTAAAACGGCAATGCCAAGAGTGGGTAAAAACCGCATCCATCCGTCATAATCCACATAATGATCGTGATTACCTTCAACGGCGAATACCCCATATGGAGCGTGCAACTTCGACAAAGGCGTCACATCTTGCTTACGGACGTCTACTCGTCCGTCGACAATATCTCCCGTCACAGCAATCAAATCTGGCTTTAGAGCTAGGGTGCTTTGAATAATTTTCTCTAAACGGGACCTCTCCAACAGCGCGCTAATGTGCAAGTCTGATAATTGGGCAATGGTGAAACCGTTAAAGGCAGGTGGTAAATTTTCAATTTCAACGGTGACATGTCGTATTTGCGGTTGCTTTAGTGCGCAAAAAGACCCATAGGCACCCAAGATCATGCAAAAAGTTCCAATGACAAAAGCCAAATTTGTTTTTGATACAAGGATAGGGCGCCCTGCGAGGTTAAAGATACAGAAAACAATATCCTTGAGGAAGGCAAAGATAATCAGTAAAAGTTGAGAAGCAAAGAGCCAGCTCCAAAGAATAATGCCTAAGTAGGGTATTGCATCGTCATGTCCGGCAAAAAAGGATCGACAAAATGCGGGATATTGGCTTGCAAAGAAAATGAACAGCAATGCGATCCCCTTGATGACCCAGTGCAGGTGGGATTTGCCGAAAATGCTGATGTAGGCATAAAGGGCGAAAAACAAAGGGATCACATGAATTAAGAGCTGTTGCATGATTGTTTATTGATCGATTTTTTTGTTTTTTACATTGCTACTTGAAACGGATTTTTTGTCAGCCTGATTAGTTTTTACTGCTTTAGACTCAAATCCAGTGACGTAGGGTTCTCCTTTAAGGACGTGGACGGCTTGTTGTAATTGGAAGTCGTTGTCATCACCGAAGAAATAACGAGTCTTAGGTTGCTCGGAATTTTTAACTTCTTTTTTGGATGCTTCGATCATTTTTTTCTCTGACTCACGACGTTCCTGCTCACTCTTGAGATGATGAGCAAGGTCTGCTTCGCGAATATTAAAGCTTGCGTAGTTGCCTTCAGCCGTGTCAGCGATTTCAATATCAGGGGTGATACCGGTTGCCTGGATAGACCGGCCGGAGGGCGTATAGTAACGCGATGTTGTGAGCTTAATCCCTGTTTTCGGTTCGCCACCTTCCATGGGACGAATAGGCAAGACTGTTTGTACACTTCCCTTGCCGAAAGACTGACGCCCCATGATCTTGGCTCGTTTGTGATCTTGCAATGCGCCGGACACGATTTCACTTGCGCTGGCGCTAGCCGAGTTAATGAGAACGACCATAGGCACTGTTTTCGTGCTGGCTGGCAATTTGGCGATCAGATCATCTGATGGCTTTTGATCAAAATTAAGGTAATCGGCCGGGCGAGTTTTGAAGTCTCGGTTGGCGTCAGGGGTGCGCCCTTTTGTGCTCACCACAATCTTGTCTTTATCCACAAAAGCAGACACAACACCAACGGCGGCGTTCAACAGACCACCAGGGTCATTGCGTAAATCGAGAACCAAACCCTTTAAATGGTTTTTCTTGTTTAGTTCAATTAGGTACTTGGCTAAATCGTTAGCCGTGTGCTCTTGGAACTGTGAAATACGGATATAACCAATGCCGTCAGCTAGCTCCTTCATTTTGACGGACTGAACCTTGATGATGTCGCGTGTGATGGTCATCTCCAGAGGTTTATCTAGTCCTTTGCGCGCAATAACCAAATCGATTTTTGTTTTTGGCTTGCCGCGCATGCGATTGACATTTTCTGAGAGACTAAGCGCCCGCGTTGCCTGATTGTCGATCTTAATGATGATGTCACCGGCAAGAATGCCGGCGCGAGCGGCAGGGGTATCATCAATCGGCGCAATCACCAAGACACCAGAGGCATCCATAGTGACCTCGAGACCAAGACCGCCGAATTCTCCTTCTGTTCCCTCTTTCATATCCTTGAATGCTTCTTCGTCCAAGTATGCGGAATGAGGGTCCAAACCCGCGAGCATTCCTGCGAGCGCATTTTCAAGTAACTGTGCGTCTTTGGTCTGATCTTCGTCCACGTAATAGGCTTTGATGGCACTATAAACATCTGTAAATTGGCGTATCTCTTGTAAGGGCAACGGTTCTTTGCCCTGAGTCGCCGCAGCTAGTGCCGTCGTTGATAGAAAAGCACAGACGGCTGCAGAAATAACAGTCTTGGTTAAGGGAGTGAAAATATGCATCATAGTTTATTCTTTCCCGATCCAAGGCAATGGATCGAATGGTTGTCCGTTTCGGCGAAGTTCAAAATACAAGCCTGGTTTTTCTTCGCCTCCGGTATTGCCTACCGAGGCAATGGTTTCACCACGGTTGACTTTGTCACCTACGCTCTTAAAGAGCGATTCGTTATTTGCGTAAATCGATAGATATCCGTCGCCATGGTCCACAATGATTAAGTTGCCAAAGCCACGAAGCCAATCAGAAAAAACGACTTGTCCGCTGGCGCAAGCTAAAACGTCTGAACCTTGTCGAGCTTGAATCATAAGACCTCGCCAGGTCGTGCTCTTGCCGGAAACGTTGGCCCGAGCCCGCCCATAGCGACCTGTAATTTTGCCGAGTGCCGGCATGACGAGTCGTCCTTTTTGTTTAGCAAAAGTGCCACTAGGCACTTTGCCTCCGACAGAGACCTTGCCACTGGCGGGTTGATTACGTCGTGCTTGTTGGGCACGACGCTCAGCCTCCGCCTTGCGCTGAGCCAACACTTTGTCAATGTTAGCAACCAATTCGCCCAAACGAGCTTGGTCTCTTTCGAGTTTGTCAATAGAGGCTCTTTGTTCAGAAATTTGTTTTTGTAGTCTTGATAATGTTTCTTTGCGGGCGGCTTGTTCTTTGACAAGCTGAGCTCTGCCTTTTTCCTCGTTTGCGGCGATCTCGGAGAGCTCTTTGCGTTTGCTCTTTGTCTGCTCAGACACACTGTGAATACTCGCTTGCTCTTCGGAAAGTTGGTGGACGGTTTTCTCTTGTGCCTGAGCAAAGTATTTTAAGGAGGCAGCATCGCGTGCTACGACATGAGGATTAACGCCTGCAACTAACGTTTGCCAGGATTGCCGGCGCGTGTTGAGGTATTGGGCGCGAGCAATGGCTCGACTTTGTTTTTCAGCACTGGTGAGCTCCCCGCTGACCGCAAGTTCTTGCTCGCGCAACGCGCGGAGTTGCTTTTCCACACGAGCTCGCTCGTTGCCTAAATCTCTTAAGCGTCGGTTCGCTTTAGAGATGGCCTCTTCACTGGCTCGTAGCGCATCGCTGGCCTCGTTCTGGCTCGCTTCCGCTTCGGAAAGCTGCTTTTTAAGCGAGCCTAATTGCTCTTGAAGGGACTTTTGCTGATTTTGTAATTCATTGCGCCGTTTAACGCTGACTTCATCGCTCTTTTTTTTCTGGGTGGCCGCTGTGGATTTAGTCGTCCGATTGGTTGTGCGACTTTTTGTTGTCGCTTTTTTTGTTGAAGTCTTTTTAGTTTGCGTTGTTTTTTTTGCTGTTTGAGCATTTGACTGGGCAGCAAAAACCTGCGGGACCAGCCAATCACCTCCCGCAGGGGCTAGAGCCAAACTGACTAAAGCGCCGGCAACGCCAAGCGCTTTAGTAAAAGAAAAAAGACAACGCTTTCGGATCACTTTTTCGCTTTGCCTTGAGCGGCAACTGCTGCCATTGCGGCCTCAATCTCAGCTTGATTGCCGAGATAGTAATGGCGAATGGGATTCATATCGTCGTCAAATTCATAGACGAGCGGGCGAGCGGTGGGGATGTTCAAGTGAACAATCTCCTCGTCGCTCATGTTATCAATGTATTTGATCAAAGCCCGAAGGGAGTTGCCGTGCGCAGCAATTAACACGCGTTTGCCTGCGCGGATGGTTGGTTCAATTTCTTCCTTCCAGTAAGGAATAACGCGAGCAACAGTATCTTTCAAACACTCTGTGGCAGGGATTTCCTCTGGCTTTAAGTCTGCGTAGCGACTGTCCTTGCCTGCCCAGCGTTCATCGTCAGGAGAGAGCGGATTGGGCGGGATTGCGTAAGCGCGACGCCAAATCAATACCTGTTCGTCACCATATTTTGCAGCAGTTTCAGCCTTGTTAAGACCTTGCAGCGCCCCGTAATGGCGTTCGTTGAGACGCCAAGAATTTTTGATAGGTAGATATGGGCAATCCATTGCATCCAAAGCAATCCAAAGCGTGTGAATAGCTCGACGCAACACGCTGGTGTAGCAAAGATCGAATTGAAACCCCTCTTTTTTGAGCAATTCGCCTGCTTTTCGAGCCTCTTCTCGGCCTTTTTCTGTCAAGTCGACATCGGTCCAACCGGTGAAGCGGTTTTCCAAATTCCATTGGCTTTCGCCGTGACGCATTAAAACGAGCTTAAACATGGTGTTTCTCTCTGGATTAGAAAAGAATAAACAGATTCTTTAATTCTAGAAGAAAATTCGGATCTTCACGGAGTTCGCCACAAAAAAGTTGTAATTTGTTGTACTATCCCTCAGAATCTGAGTCGGCGAGTTCGTTGAGCTTGTCGCTGGTGTAATTTAGACAGCCTATATGGTGAGAAAATCGTGATTGAATTTATTCTTGATAATTTATTGCTAGTGGCAGTTGTTTTGGTTTCCGGGGGCTTATTAGTTTGGCCCTTGATCTCCAATAAGACGATGGGACCGGTCGTTGATAATGACCAAGCGATTGAATACATCAATCGGAAAAATGCTTTTGTACTGGACGTGCGATCGCCTAAGGAGTTTAAGCGAGGCGCTATCGCTGGATCAAAGAACATCCCCTTTGAAAACTTTGAAGCACGCCTGGAAGAATGTCCCAAAGATCGCCCGATTATTGTGGTTGATACGGTGCACACTTTTAGTCACAAGGCTGCGACCTTGCTTCGCAAGAAGGGCTACAAAGATGTCTTTGTATTGACTGACGGTATTAAGGGGTGGGTTGACGCTCGACTTCCCTTTACACGATAAACATTGACTTTTGAATCAAAAAAAGGACTAAATCATGGCCGAAGAAAACATGAATGGTGAAGCTGTACAAAACCAAGAAGCCGCTCCCGCCGCTGCTTTCCAATTAGAACGTTGCTATATGAAGGATGCATCTGTTGAGATGCCGCATGCCCCTGAAGTGTTTGTCAAGCCTTTGCAAAAGCAGCCGATGCTTGATATGCAATTTGAAGTGAGCATCAAAACCCTTGACGAGGCTCATCGTGAGGTGACTGTACGCGCGACGGTCACTATCAAGGAAGATGAAAACGTTATGTTGATCACTGAAGTTAAGCAAGCGGGAATTTTCCAAATCCGTGGCTTCACTGAGGAACAAATGGCTCATATCTGCAATGTGGTCTGCCCGACGATTGTGTTCCCGTATTTGCGAGCTAATGTGGCTGACTTGGTTTCCCGCACCTCTATGGCTCCTGTTCATTTACCGGAAATGAATTTTGAGTCGTTGTACCAACAACGCTTGGCCCAGGCTGCTGCGCAGGAAAAAGCACAACAACCAAATTAACCTCCTGTCTTTGAGCAGAAAGAGAAAGTGAGCAGCCTAAGAGTTGTGAGCTTTCTCTTTTTTCATATGGCAAATACAAAAACTCAAGCACCACAATTATCTAGTCGTTTGCTCAGATTATCGCTCTTATGGGTAGCGATACTCATTGCCTCGGTGGTCTACACCCTATCTGTAACTTGGCAGATGGAAAATGCGACGGGAATCGTTCGGCAGGCCAATGTCATACGGAATGATCTGTATCAGGTAGGATACACATTTTCAACGCAAGCTCGTGATGTTGACCGTGTCGGACTGGATATTCAGGGTGCAGTTTGGCGGATTGATCATGCACTGACACAAGTAATGATTGGGGATGATTCAACCTATAGCGTCATGGCCAAGGATGATCGAGGGGATCAACTGCTAGGCTCTATTGACCAACGTTGGCGTCAACAAGTCAAGCCCACTCTTCTTCGTTGGAATGAGGGACATGATTTTTCAGTGCCCGAAAGAGAACAATTCCTCGTGAACTTGTACCAGCTGAATCAGCAAATTGAACATTGGACTGCGTTGATTGATGCCCAAGCGAATCGCAATATTGTGGTGCTGCGCTATACACAGGTGGCTTTGGGGGGAGTTTCTATCCTAAGCGTCATTATTGTGATGTGGTTTTTAGTCGTTTCCGTACTGAGGCCATTAAATCAGTTGGGGGAGGGGATTGAGAGACTGAGGGCTTCGGATTGGAAAACGCAAGTTCACGCAGAGTCAACGCAAGAGTTTTCTCAGATTTCCGCGGGTTTTAACGATTTGGCCAGCCACTTGGATGATGTCTACAGCAACTTGGAAAAAAAAGTTGCGGAGAAAACGAGTTCATTGGCAGAAAAAAATGCGTATTTGACGACGCTTTACGGATTGACGGCCTATTTGGGTGAACAGCACTCCATGGATGAAATGTACGAATCGTTTTTAGTCCGTACCATGACACTGACCGGAGCTCAGGCTGGAGACATTCGTTTAATTGACGAGGCTTCAGGACGATGCCAAACCGTTTGGGGCAAAGGATTTAAACCGATAGATGGAAAACCCAATGTGTTATTGGAGATTTTGCCATTGCCCACTACTGTTGATAGCCCATACCCGCAGCGCCTGACTGAAAAAGAAATGCCTGAAGATGGTTTCTGTAGGCACAGTGGCTATAAATTGGTTGCTGTGTACCATATCCGGCATAAGCAGAAAAATATCGGACTGTTTAGCCTATATTTTGACGAAGTTCGACCTGTTGACAATGGTGTGGATACGTTGCTTGAGAACTTGGGGCGACACTTGGGAGCGGCTATTGAAAATATGCGGTTGGCGGCATTGGATCAACAGTTGGCAGTTGGGCAAGAACGCAATTTGCTAGCTCAAAATTTGCATGATTCCATTGCTCAAACGTTGTCCTTCTTGAATCTTCAAGTACAGATGCTTGACGATGCGTTAAAGCATAAGAATCAAGAACAGATCAATGACGGCATCAAACAAATCAAGGGCGGGGTTCAAGAATGTTATGATGACGTTCGTGAATTGTTGCTGAACTTCCGAACGCGGGTCAGCAATGAGGCGTTTGACGATATCGTGCGTAGCGTTCTCGATCGTTTTGAGCGTCAAACACACGTTAAAGCCCACCTAACGATGACCGGTAATGGTGTGGCTCTTAATTCGGCCCAAAAGCTTCAGGCAATTTTTATTTTGCAGGAGGCTCTTTCAAATGTCAGAAAACACGCAAAAGCATCCACCGTTTTTGTTTCGGTGAAAAACGGTGAAGATTTTGAAATGAAAATTATGGACGACGGCGTTGGAATTGACTCGCAACTGTTAGAATCCCGAAAGCAACGTCATGTCGGCTTGTCAATCATGAAGGAACGGGCTCAAAGAATTTCTGCAAGCATTGAAATCGAGTCCGAGCTTAATCAGGGTACGACGGTACGCTTTTTCTTGCCAAGGGCTAAACGCGTAGCCCTCAATGGAGCCTAGGGCGCCTTCGTGGTGAAAAGTTTTCTTTGTCGGAGAATGCAATGTCAATTCGGATTTTATTGGTTGACGATCACACGTTGTTTCGTTCCGGTTTAAAAGCTTTGTTGTCTCGTCAAGATGATTTCGAAGTTGTTGGAGAAGCTTCAGATGGTCTGGAAGGAGTTAAACAGGCTGAACAGTTGCAGCCGGATTTAGTCCTTTTGGATTTAGATATGCCCGTTATGAATGGGACCGAGGCATTGGCGCAGATGATGGAAATGAACCGACAGCTTCCGGTCGTGATGCTGACGGTGAGCGAGGATGCGGATGACTTGAAAGAAGCATTTGTTTTGGGAGCTAGAGGTTATTTAGTCAAAAATATTGACGCAGACTATCTTGTTAACAGCATCCGTAAGATTGTGGCTGGCGAGAGTGTCATGTCACCCGAGATGACTAGTAAATTTGTTAACGGTATTCGTGCTAAGAATTTGAGTTTAATGCCTGAAGTCAGACCCGAGACCGTTCGGAGTCTCACAGAGCGGGAGCGTCAAATTTTGGGTTGTTTGGCGCAAGGAGCTAGCAATCGTGAAATGGCACAAATGCTAAACATGTCTGAAAGCACGGTAAAAGCACACTTACAGCGAATAATGCGTCGGTTTGATTTCAGTTCTCGTGTTCAAGCTGCGGTTTTCGCTGCTGAACGCCATATGGATCGCTATCTGTTGGAAAGCTTGCAACAAAAAAATTAGAAATCTTTAGCCGCACACATCAGTGTGCGGCTTTGCAAGAGTGTATTTACCTCAACGGGGGAGAATGAAATTAAATACCCCCAATATATCCATTTTGTCTCCACGCCTCGTAAACAGTGATGGCGACAGAATTTGACAAATTCAGTGAGCGGTTATTGGGCCTCATTGGTAAGCGAATTCGTTGCTCTGGTGCGAAACTGTTGCGAATGTCGTCTGGTAGCCCATGTCCCTCACTGCCGAAAACAAACCAGTCTCCGGGTAAAAAATCCGACTCGGCAAAGGGGTGCGAGCCTTTTGTTGTCATAGCGAACATGCGCTTTCTATCCGGATTCTCGGAGGCTAGAAAATCATCAAAACTTTTGTGAACTTTGACCGTTGCATATTCGTGGTAGTCCAACCCGGCACGAATCATGTGTTTATCATCTAACGAAAAGCCTAAGGGTTCAACTAAATGCAATTCGCATCCGGTATTGGCACATAATCGGATGATGTTCCCAGTATTGGGCGGAATTTCAGGAGCGACTAAAACTACTTTAAACATATTCATCAGCTGGCGCCGTCAGCGCCTTTCTCATTTTGATCAATGCATTTTTTTCGATTTGGCGAACACGCTCAGCGGAAACACCTAACTCTTTGGCGAGCTCCTGGAGAGTTTTCGGAGCCAAATTTCCGTTTTCATCCTCATTGAGCCAGCGGGCTTGTATGACTTTACGACTGCGATCGTCCAAACTTAACAATGCTTGGCGAATCCCCTCTCGTTGCATGCGCTCTTCATCTTTTTGTTCGAGTACAAGCGAAGGTTCATCTTTATCGGATGATAGCCATTGAATGGGGGCATTGGATGCTCCGTCCTCATCCTCTTCTGCCGGAGTATCCAACGATGTATCGTTGCCATACATGCGCTGCTCCATTTCCAATACTTCAGAAGGCTTAACATCCAACGTATGAGCGATTTTATCTGCCTGAGAGTAGGTTAGAGCGTTTTCTCCTCGCATTGAACGAAGGTTAAAGAACAGTTTTCTCTGAGCTTTGGTTGTTGCCAACTTAACTTGGCGCCAATTTTTAATGATGTAATCTTGAATTTCTGATCGAATCCAGTACTCGGCGAACGTCATTAGGCGAGCACCGTGAGAGGGATCAAAATGTTTAATGGCTTTCATTAGACCAATGTTGCCCTCTTGGATTAAGTCAGCGTGCGGAATACCATATCCGAGATAGGAGCGTGCAATCGCAATAACCAACCTTAAATGTGCCATAACAAGATCGCGACCAGCGGCCATGTCGTTTTCGTTATGCAGGCGTTCCATTAAACGCTTTTCTTCTTCGTACGACAAAATGGGTACACGATTAGCTGCCTGAATGTAGGCATCTAAGTTTCCCAAACTGGGGATGACAGCAGGCACCTTGCTTTGATAGGGAACCAGCGCACCGCTTGAGGCATTTTTTTCGTTTGTAACTTCAGCCATGGAAATGCTCTTGATTGGCGATCTAATCGATACGTTCGATTTTTGCTATAGCTCGTTGAGTAATGATACTGGCGATCAAACCGCCCAAAAGTGCACAAAATACAATAAAGCCTGCATTGAATTCCCAAGGCAGGGCGGAAATCACAATGGAAGTGCCGTATTGATCCCCAACACTTTGCAAAGCCTCATTTAGAAATCCAGTCGCAAAGCGTGACAAACCAAGGGCAACGATTGCCGCCAATCCCATTGTTAGAAATCCACGCCACGCATAAGGACGAATAGAAAAAGAGGCCGAGGCGCCGAACAAATACAGCATACTCAATTCGTTTTTCTGAGCATCCGTGGCAAGTCGCACGCTCGCGGTGATCACACAGACCAGCAACATCAGAGTAATGATCGTAAATATAACACCGAGATTAACTAATGCGTCGGAAATTGCGTTTAATTTTGTTAACCAAGTACTGTCGTAGGCGACCATGTCAACGCCCGAGAGTTTCTCAATATTCTTGGCAGTTTTTTCAATGTCCTCGGGCGCCATATTTTGGTCCAAGGTTACGATGATCAAGTCTGGCAGGGGGTTGGCCGCTTTATCATTGTTGTTTGTTTTGATTCCTAAATTTTCGTTAAGTGCTTTGAAGGCTTCCTCTTTGGGAATCGTCGTGATTTTCATGACATGCTCATGACGACCAATTCGAGCTTCGAGGTTGGTCATTTGACTTTTCGTAATGCCTTCATCGGTAAAGACGGTGACCTCTGGCGATACGGGAACCGATCGCAATGGTTCGGAAAGACCATAAACAATACTTGCAACAAAAACAGGGATGGTTAAGGAGAGGCTAGCAAGTGCCAGCGCAAGGAAAAACAACCCTTTTGCATTGTTAATGCCACGTAAAACTTGTTGCAGCGCCCATGCGCGAGACGATAAAAAACTCATCTCAGAGCCCCATGTTGAGAAGCAAAACGGACCTCACGGTAAGGAATACCGTAGGGGGTGAGTAAAAGGTGAGAAGCCACAATGACAGTTACTCCAGCGCTAGAGAATTCGCCAAGCAGGTTAATAAGCGTTTGGGCGTTGTTGGCATCTAAATGAGCCGCCGGTTCATCAGCTAAGATCAAAACAGGTAAATTAACCACGGCCCTTGCGAGACTGACCTGTTGTCGTTGTCCAGAAGAGAGGTCAATTGGCATTGCATAGGCTAATTCGGAAACATGGCAACGTGACAGTGCGGCAAGTGCTTGTTGCCGAGCTTGAGCGGTGGTGGCTTCCGCTGCAAGCGCAGGTAACATAACATTCTCCAAAATCGAACGATCTGGCAGAAGTGGGGAGTCTTGCATCATTAGACCAATCGCACGACGAAGCCAGCGCCTTTGAAGAATTGAAAAATTCTGAACATCCTCGCCAGCGACTCGAACGGCTCCGCGTGAAGGATTAAGCAAGCCGGCAATCAATCGTAAAACGGTCGATTTACCACACCCAGTGTCACCATGTAAGACGACAAACTCACCCCGATAAATTTTGACAGAAACATCGCGCAACACTTGCATGTCATCAAAATCCATGAAGACATGCGCTAATTCCACGAGGGGGTTGTCTTGGGTAGCAATGGGATTTGACATTGATAAACGAATCAGCAATAGCAAAAATCAAAAGTATATTGTACGGCTTTCCAGTGCTTTACTTCACCATCTAATAGGAATTTTATTAAAGGATGTGTTTCTAACCAGCCCGTTGACTTGATTCGAAGCTCAAAGTGTCTTGCTCCCAAGGACAGGAGTTGTAGTTCAGGTAATCTAGCACTTGTTCGTTCTTGAGCAAAGATGCATGCTAGGCGTAGACAAAGCAACGACAATGTCCAAGCGGAATCTCTCATTTGCTCATTGAACTCTTGCAGTGCTCCGCGTTGTGCCAAAATCAAATCTGCGATCCAGCATTGAGTGGAAGCTGAAAAACCAACAAGATCGGCATGCTCAACAATATAAGCGCCGTGGCGATGAAATCCATTATGGCTGATATTCGTTCCAATTTCGTGCAATTGCGCAGCCCAGTGAAGACATTTTTTTTCTTCATCCAGTCCATCGGGCACAAGGGAACACATGAGCATCGAGCTTAATAAGTCAACTCTTGCGGTTTGTTCACGGTCCCATTGAACAAAAGACAACAGACGATCAATGCTTTGTGTTCTGCAATCGTTATTGTTGAGTTTATCTTGCAAGTCATAGAGTACCCCCATGCGCAAAGCTCCGGAAGAAAAAGCCATTCGCTCAATGCCAAGAGCATCAAAGACTGCGCACAAGACGGCAAGTCCTCCAGCAATCACATCCCTTCTGGATTGATGGAGATCTTCAAGTTGCAATTTGTTTATTTCCCCACAACGAATAAAGTAGTCTCGAATTTGAACTAAGTCATGTTGTGAGATACCACCATCACCGAGACCAAGTATGCGAGCAATGGAACAAACAGCCTCCATAGAACCTGAAGATCCGTACGCTTCATCCCAAATTTGAGGGGCACTGAAAACTTTTCTGGCCTCAATCAACTGCGAATAGGCTGCAAGTTGAGCAGCTTCAAAGCGACTTTTTGTAATCACTCCGTCGGCAAAATAAGCCAAGGTCAAACTCACACATCCAATATGAAAAGAACTACAAATTTGAGCTTGGTAGCCTTGACCAACGGAGAGTTCGGTTGAGGCACCACCAATATCGACAAATAGGCGGCGAGCTCTGGATGGTGGCAAGGCGTGAGAACAGCCTACAAAAATTAACCGGGCTTCTTCATTGCCTCTTAAAACTTCTATGGGATAGCCAAGTGCTTTCTGCGCTTTCTCAATAAATTCCGGTGCGTTTTTAGCCACCCGAAGAGTTTGAGTTCCAACCGCTCTCACGTGACTAGTTGGAAAGCCGACTAAAAGCGCCTTAAATTTAGAAAGCGTTTTGAGTGCCCGTTCCTGAGCTTCCTGGGAAAGGTTCCCCTTCTCATCCAAACCAGCCGCAATTCTTACCCCATCTTTGAAGTAATTTACAGGAATAATTTTCCCCGCTTCAACACGACCGATTTGCAATCGGAAACTATTTGAGCCAAGATCAACAGAGGCAACATGCATTCGACTTATTCCTTGTGGGCTTCTCGTTTGGTAGCTAATGCACGGCACACAGCAGGACTGACAAAGGCAGAAACATCGCCGCCCAATCGGTAAATCTCTCTAACAAGAGAACCGGAAATCGCTTGTGTTCCGCTAATCGGTGGGAAAAAAATGGTTTGAACGTCATGATTGAGTGCTCTATTGACAGCGGCCATTCGCGTTTCGTAATCGAAATCACTACCGTTGCGAACTCCTCGGATGAGTACTTTCGCCGAACGGGCTTTGACAAATTCGCTTAATAGGCCTTCAAACCCAACGACTTCAACACCCTGACGCTTTCCAACGACCTCTTTGGCTAAAAGGACTCGCTCCTCAAAAGAGAAAAACGTTTTTTTCCCTGTATCTGCGGCAACGGCAACGATGATGTTGTCAAAAATTTGACAGGCTCTGTTTAAAACATCCTCATGTCCAAGTGTAAATGGGTCAAATGTCCCGGCGTAGACAGCAATGGTCATAACTACAAGTCCTTGATCTTTACAAGTCGGTAGGCAACAGCTCCAGAATGCCCTTCTCGTATGATCTCAAGATGAAGCCTTTCAAATAACTCTTTACACGACCATTCGTTCGGAGATTCAACATACATGACTCCATCGGTTTTCAAGTGAGAAAGAGCAACCGTTATCGCTTTTTCATGGTAATTCAGGTTGAAGGGGGGGTCAATAAAAATGATGTCAAAATGTTCATTATGTTTTGACAGCAGAGAAAAAACATCGCCTCTCAGCAGCTCAATTTGGTTAGCTTTAAGCTTTTCTTGGGCAGCTTTCAGCAAAGAATAGGCTGACGTGTTTTTTTCAACCATCACAATTCGTTGACCGCCTCGACTACCAAATTCAAATCCGAGCGCTCCAGAGCCAGCAAACATATCAAGCGCGCTTCGATTGGAAAAGTCTCCATAAAGGAATGTCAACCAATTGAAAAGGGTTTCGCGTATACGATCACCGGTGGGCCTGAGGCCCTGAGTATCCGAGACTGTTAATGGGGTACGACGCCACACCCCAGCAATGATTCGAACGGAACCACTACCGCCTCTAGGGCTGACTCTTGGTAAACTTACGTCACGTTGATTGTGACTCGATTTCATTTTCATAGGACTCATAAGCTAATGATAACGTCTGAGACGAAAAAAACGGGATGGTTTAGTCGCTTAAAAGAGGGACTACATAAAACCCGTGTGAATATTATCGGTCTTTTCACAGGTGGAAAAGTCGACGAGGAGTTTTTAGAAGAGCTAGAGTTTGCACTGATTTCAGCTGATATGGGTGTGCAAACTGTTAGTGAAATCTTGACTTCGTTGCGCGAAGCTATTCAGTTAAAGGGGTTGAAAACCCAAGATGAAGTTCGCCTGGAGCTTCGTGATCAATTAGTCAAGCTCTTAAAACCTGCTGAGGGGCAGCTCGATATCAACCGAGAAAAACCACTAATCATGATGATGATTGGTGTCAATGGAGCAGGCAAAACAACCTCAATTGGGAAAATTAGTAAATGGTTTTCTAAGGAGGGCAAAAGTGTCCTGTTGGCGGCTGGAGATACCTTTAGAGCTGCAGCGCGAGAGCAATTGGCTGTTTGGGGAGAACGTAATCGTGTGGAGGTGATCGCTCAGGCAGGAGGGGATCCCGCAGCCGTTGCTTTTGATGCTGTTAGCGCAGGGAAAGCGCGCGGGATGGACGTTGTCATTGTGGATACGGCAGGACGTTTGACAACACAGACCCGCTTAATGGAAGAACTGAAACGTATCGCTCGCTCGCAAAACAAAGCTCTACCAGGGGCTCCGCACGAAGTTATTTTAGTCATTGACGGAACAAACGGACAAAATGCACTCGCTCAAGTCAAAGCATTTGATGAGGCAGTTCCATTGACTGGACTCATCATTACCAAATTGGATGGAACGGCTAAGGGAGGCGTGCTGGCAGCTATTACAAAAATGCGTCAAGATAAACCCATACCAATCTATTTTATTGGTGTTGGAGAGCACATTGATGACCTTCAGCCCTTCAAGGCGGAGGAGTTTGCTAACGCGCTTATTGGATTGTAGAAGCTTTGTTTTTAATAAAGCAGATCAGGGGAATCTCCCCTGATCCAGTCCTAGAAGTGCTTTTTTATAAATTCTTTGATCTTATCCCATCGAGTTGACTGCTCTTGAGGCTTCACAATCGGCTCTGGGGCTGTTATTTGGTTAATAGCCTGGAACTCTTCACTATTGAGCGACAATGTGGGTTGCCACCAGTTGCCAGAAATATAGAGCTTTGTTTTTAGACCTCGCAACGATCCGTTAATTTCTCCTGTCACAGTCTCATCATCAATGTTTAGGTCAGCGGCACCGCTCATTGGAACTCCTTTGAATTGAATAGTGAGCGGAGAAATTTTTGCCGATTCATTATGAATGGTTACTACGCCACTGATTTGGTCGACCGGTGTAAATTCTGTCGGATCCTCTCGTAGGGGCTCAAAATTTTCTACCTTTTTCAATGCGTTGTATAAATTCAAACCAAATAGCTTCGTATTGATTGTTGAAAAGCCGATTTGACCGGTTGCACTGCTTGTCGAGGTTCCATTGCCGAAAAAATGAATTTGTAGATTCATGATTCCGGGAATTTTCTGTGTCGCTCCTGCAGATTGAGACAACGCTTCCACGCTGATATTGCCTGCATCTGCCGTGATATTCCATTGACCAGAAGCCTGTATGGTTAGGTCGGCTTCAGCTCGACCATCGTAGAGCAACGCTGAAATCGGACTAAGACGTAAGACACCATTTTGAACCGTGGCGGGCGCTTTGACTTGTTGCGCCTTTAATCGAGCCATTTCCAATTCGCCAATAACGATATTTCCTTTGAAGTCAAAATGGTCTAAAAGCTCAAAATCGTACCGAGGAGAGTTTGGGGTCTGCACCACCTCCTCTGAAGCTTGTTGAGTATGATCTAAGGCAGTCGTTGGCAAATCCGAAGAAGTTTGATGAGGTGCTGATTGGACCGATTCGATTGCTGTTTCTTTGTCAGATAATCTTGTTGATTGATCGTCATCAGTGGATGGTTGGTCACCCACAGTATTTTCTAAAGGTTGCGAAGAATTAGAGACACTTGACAAAAGTTCAAGGTCTTTAATTCGTGAACGTCCTATAACCAACTCCCCTTCGATGCTAGGATGTTGGTAACCAACGATTTCGCCTTGGAAATTGACAGGGGAGTCATTCAGTCGGCTAAAGAGTGTCAAATTAACGAGTTTGTTTTCCAGACTGCCATGGGCTTGGCCGGAAATCGGGCTGGGGGCGGTCGCTTGAGGCAATAAAACACGCCCTTGCAAGTGCCCGGCCTCCCAGAGTCCTTCTAGTTGCTTAAATATGATGGGTGAGCGAAGATCCAATTCAAAATGATTTTTACCTAATCCTCGCTGATAGACCACTCTTAAGTCTGGCGCTTCGATCTGGTCCGGTGTTATTTTGAGTTCAGCAGTTGAGAGCGTCAGTTGCTGAGATTGTTCTGCGTGAGAGAGGCTCAACAGAGCCGTTTTGCTATAAAGAGAGTCACTTCTTATCTGTAATAGCGGCGAATCGAGTCCCAACTGGGTGGCGGCGCCATTGTAGGTACCGCTGGCGTGTAGATGTAATTGTTCAAAAGCGATGGAGCCAGATGCCATATCGACATCCAATGTGAAACTGCTTTCGTTTTCTAAAAGAAGGTCTTTGGAGTCTGTCTTCAATCGCAGCTGTGAGCTAAAACTCACGGGAGCATGCATCTGAGGGGCCGGATTAGCAATATAGGCAGATAGATTGGCTAATTGAACTGTATATTGTGGAGCAATTAAGCGAAAGTCAGCCTCTTTTAACGTCAGTGACTCAATAACGACATTTGTAAAAAAGCTCGCATTTTCCGTTCTATAAGTGCGAATCGTTTGAAAGAATTTGGCGGGATCATTTATTTGCGCCGTTAGACCTTCCAAGGTTAAGACTTGAATGTGCGAGCGACCCAACAGGAGCCACCAAGGCTTTAGGTCAAAGCGGGCCATTCGAAATTGAGCGATCGTTACATCAGAGGAGTTTTTGATTGTTGCTGCTGGAAGATGAATTTCAACGGTAGGCAGAATTTTGACCGACGGAACTTCGTTCATTTGAAGTGTTAGACCGTTTTCGGCGCAGATCTTCTGAAGGTGTTGTTGTACGTTTTCTGGTGTGATCAATAAGAAAAGCGTGACCACGCACACCATCGTTGCTAAGGCGATGAAAGCAATCAACCACAGAAGTCGCCGTAAGATTCGCATGAAACAAACCCGTGCAAAGGAAATAACAGAGTCAACAAGACGTAAAATAACACAAAATTATGGGCGGGTAACGCACAGGCTAAAAATTTTTACTTAGGCTGCTTCCACTTATCACGGATTGTTTGACGTAAGTTGGGAGCAAGCCGCTCCAACGCATCCAGTGTCATGAAAATAGAATTTCTCCCTCTATTGGAGAGTTCCCGGAAACGGGCAAGCAATTCATTTTCTTCTTCTATTGGATTATGACGCTCGCTGGTGATAATAAAAAGAATGTCAAAGCCACAGTCGTTTAAACGAGGCATGCGAAAGATTCCAGGATCTTCTTGTCCCTCTTCATACTTTTGATAAGTTTGCAACGGTACCCCCAAGAGTTGAGCAATTTGCAACTCTGTGTAACCTAAGCGCTCCCGTTCGGTACGAAGCCTCTCACCGAACTCGCGACGACGTTTGGATAGGACAGTTGCCATAGATTTAAAAATCTGGATGAAAGGGGGTCGGCGACGATACCGACCCTTTGATTGTAAAGTATTTAAACGTTAAATAAGAAATTCATGATGTCACCATCATGAACAATGTAGTCTTTACCTTCGGCACGCATCTTTCCTGCTTCTTGAGCGCCTTTTTCACCGTTGTGAGCGATGTAGTCTTCAAAAGAAATGGTTTGGGCGCGAATAAAGCCGCGTTCAAAGTCGGTATGAATGACACCGGCGGCTTGAGGCGCTGTGTCGCCTTTGTGAATCGTCCAAGCACGAACCTCTTTCGGACCTGCCGTGAAGTACGTTTGCAAACCAAGAAGGTCGTAGCCAGCGCGAATAACACGATCAAGTCCTGCTTCATGCATTCCCATGTCCTCAAGGAACATGGCCTTATCCTCTTCATCCAATTCAGCGATTTCTGCTTCAATTTTGGCGCACAAAGCGACGACGGGCGCATTTTCCTTGGCGGCGATGGCTTTTACGGAATCCAATAGAGGATTGTTTTCAAAACCAGTGTCATCTACGTTTGCGACGTACATGGTGGGTTTGACGGTTAGCAAGCAAAGTGGCTTAATGATTGCCTTTTCGTCTTTAGTCAATTCGACTTGCCGTGCCGGTTTGCCCTCGTTTAAAACCGGTTGAATCTTTTCTAGTACCGTAACTAATTTGAGGGCTTCTTTGTCCCCACCTTGACGAGCTTGTTTTGAATACTTGTTGAGCATGCGATCAACGGTAGCCAGGTCCGCCAGAGCAAGTTCTGTGTTAATGACTTCGATGTCTTCTGTTGGATCCACATGGCCGGCAACATGCACAATGTTGTCATCGTTGAAACAACGGACGATATGAGCTATGGCATCACATTCACGAATATTTGCTAAAAACTGGTTGCCGAGTCCTTCGCCTTTGCTGGCACCCGCAACTAATCCTGCAATATCGACAAATTCGACGACTGCAGGGACAATGCGTTGCGGAGAAACAATGTCGGCTAATTGTTTTAGACGAGGGTCAGGCACTTCGACAATGCCAACATTGGGTTCAATGGTGCAGAAAGGATAATTCTCTGCGGCGATGCCTGCTTTGGTTAATGCATTAAAAATCGTGGATTTTCCCACATTGGGTAATCCGACAATACCACATTTCAATCCCATGATGAATTCCGGTAAAAAAGTCTGTAACCAACCAATTTTAACATTCAGTAGATGCGGTCTCAATCGATAAGTTGAGCCTGCAATTCGTCCAATTGTGTTTCATCAAACGTTTGGATTCCCTCTTTTTGCAAGGCAAGCGCTAGTACGCCTAGTCCTTCGATAAGGGTGCCGTTAAAATGACCGTCGTGAAGGTGACGAGTTGCACAAGCCGGGCTACGCTGTTTTAACAGGGCAAGTCGGATATGATGGCGTTTGGCCAAGTTTATGCATGCTTGAACTCCGAAAAGATAGTCATCGGTACAATCATTTCCGGTTTTACTGAAGATTCTGGCATTCCCATCCAGAACATCTTGAGCTGTTTTGCCTGGTTCAATTTCACAAGGTTCACGAGGAACCCACAAACCGCCCATGCATTCCGGGCAAATCGGGACAAATCGTTTTTCTCGAGCCCATTGGAAAATGCGCTGATCAGTAATTTGGAGAACTTGAGCATCATAGCGGACACGTTCGCCTAAGAGGCAGCCGCTAGCGAGAATCTTTTCTTTTTGTTTCACAATGATTCCTCGTTATCTTTTTTTTCACGCGGATGACCGAATTTCGCTATGGAGCGTTGTACTCGAGCCATATCACCCACGGCAATATCGGCAATTGTTTTTAGTGCGGCATCAATGCACTCATCAATTAAAGCTCGATGTTCGCTAGAGGGTGCATGAAGAACAAAATCAATGACCGGCTGCGCCAAACCAAGCGATCGCGGATGACCTGTTCCCAAGCGGAGACGCCAAAAATTGGGAGTTGATAATTTTTCTGTAATATCTTTTAAGCCATTATGACCCGCATTACCCCCGCCTTTTTTTACTTTCATGCAGCCAGGCAAAAGGTCCATTTCGTCGTGAACGACCAGGATTTCTTCGGGCAGGATCTTATAGTACAGTGCTAGAGCAACGACAGCCTGACCAGAGCGATTCATATAAGTACTCGGTTTTAATAGCCAGACTTCTTGGTTGGCAATGCGCACCTTGGCAACTTGACCGAAAAACTTTTTTTCTTCATGAAAAAAAACAGATTGTTTTAGGGCTAAACGATCCAAAAACCAAAAGCCCGCATTGTGCCGAGTATTTTCATAATCGGGACCGGGGTTACCCAGTCCGACAATTAAACGTATTTGCGCCATTTGTTTTGTTATTTACTGTTATAGAGCACGTATATAATGATCGAACAGTCGAATTGTACCGAAGAAGCCGCATTGTAGCTGTCTTTGGAATCCGCATGCGGCTCACTGTGCCGTAAAAGACTGCTTTAAGAGGAAAACAGAATGTCGACGATCTTATTTGCTTCTCCTGTGTTTGGGCCGATTCAAAGTCGCCGTCTCGGAGTGTCATTAGGCATTAATTTGCTACCGGAGACCGGTAAAGTGTGCACTTTCGACTGCATCTACTGTGAATGCGGTTTGAACGCCCAAACGAAAACGTCGCAAAAGTTACCATCTCGAGTATTAGTTGCCGAAGAGTTGGAGCATACCTTAGTCAAGATGCAACAAGAAGGTCGTGCTCTTGATGTTATTACGTTTGCTGGTAATGGGGAACCGACAGCCCATCCTCATTTTGCGGAAATCGTTGATGATGTGATCAAACTTCGTAACCGGTATTATCCCGATGCAAAAATCAGCGTGCTGACCAACGGGACGCAGGTTCATAAAGAGGCTGTTTTTTCGGCATTAATGCGTGTTGATAACAATATTTTGAAGCTTGACACAGTTGATGAAGACTACATCGCATTGGTTGATCGACCGACCTCACACTATAGCGTTCATTCGCAGATTGAGGCTTTTGCTCGATTTAAGGGGCACGCCATTATACAAACAATGTTTTTGAAAGGGACGGACGCTGACGGACATGATGTCGCCAATGTGAGCGATCATTTTGTTTTGCCTTGGATAGAGGCGTTAAAGATTATTCAGCCGGAAGAAGTGATGGTTTATACGATTGATCGGGAAACCCCAGAATCCGGTTTGATGAAAGCTTCGGCTCAGGAACTTGATCGTATTGGAGAACTTGTTAAAGAGGCTGGATTGGCCGTTCAAGTATCGTACTGAATAAGTGTCATAAAACTTGAAGAGAACCTAAAAAATAAAGGGCGAACCTTTTGGATTTCGCCCTTTATCACATGTTTCGATAGATATCGATTACTTGGCAGCCGGAGCAGCAGGAGCGGCGTCAGCAGCTGGAGTTGGAGTTGCATCAGCGGCCGCAGCAGCGTCTTCATCTTCATCTTCAACTTGGGCAACCACAGAAACCACCACAGGATCTTCGTTACCGCGAACAACAGCACGAACATTTTCCGGCAAAGCAATGTCAGAAACACGCATTGTCGTTTGGGCTGTTAAGCCAGACAAATCCACAGAGATGAACTCTGGCAAGTCTTTCGGCAAGCAGCTGACCGTGATAGCGCTCATCGCGTGGCTGACCATACCCTTGCTGACCTTGACGGCTGGGCTGTTTTCAGCGCCGAAGAAGTGCAACGGAACCGTCATCACAACCGGTTCATTCGGGTTGATGCGTTGGAAGTCAATGTGAAGCACTTGTGGTTTGTACGGGTGCATTTGGAAGGCACGCAAAACCACCAATTGTTCCTTGCCGTCCAATTCCATCGTCAAGATCGAGGAGTGGAAGCTTTCTTTGCGCAAAGCGTAGAAAATCGGATTGTGATCAAGCTCGATCATCGTGGCAGCTTCGTTGCCGCCGTAGAGGATACCCGGCAACTTGTCAGCACGGCGCAGACGGCGGCTCGCACCCGTACCTTGCGCTTGACGCGTAGTGGCGATAATGTTCATAAGAGTTTCTCCAAAAATAAAATTCCCGGGACGCGACCATCCACCAGGAGCAAAGGATTCGGAAATCCTTTAAAAATCACTTTTCAGTGACAAACGAGGTGGTTATTTTACTGATTTTGTGTAAAAAACCAAACTCGAAAAAGAACCGAGCGGAAAGCATAACAATCCGCTCGGACAAATGCTTTTGCAAAAGCGCTATTCTTCAAAAAGCGCGCTGACGGAATCTTCGCGAGCGATGCGAGAGATGGTTTCTCCAAAAAGATCCGCAGCAGAAACTTGAATGATCTTTGGGCACTTCTGAGCGTCTTCCTTCAAAGGAATCGTATCAGTGACAACTAACTCATCCAATTCAGAGTGTGTAATGCGTTCAACGGCAGGACCAGAGAGCACCGGATGAGTGATGTATGCACAAACTTTAACTGCGCCACGATCCTTAAGGGCTTTGGCTGCGTTGCAAAGCGTGCCCGCTGTATCTACGATGTCGTCCGTGATAATGCACGTGCGTCCAGAAACATCGCCAATCAAATTCATCACTTCGGCGACATTAGCACGAGGACGACGCTTGTCAATAATTGCTAAATCAGTATTTAACGATTTAGCCATGGCGCGAGCACGCACTACACCTCCAACATCAGGCGAAACAACCACGAGATTTTCATAGTTGCGGCTTCTTAACTCTTTTAACAAGATTGGTGTTGCGTAAATGTTGTCAACCGGCACATCGAAGAAGCCTTGAATTTGGTCGGCATGCAAATCCATCGTCAGCACGCGGTCTACACCAACGGATTGAAGCATGTTGGCAACGACTTTAGCGGAAATGGCCACACGAGCAGAACGAGGACGGCGGTCCTGACGAGCATAGCCGTAATAGGGCATAACCGCAGTGATACGACGAGCTGATGCACGACGCAGGGCATCAACCATAATCGTTAGTTCCATCAAATTATCATTGGTGGGAGAGCACGTACTTTGAAGGATGAAAACGTCGCGGCCGCGGACTTTTTCATCAATTTCAACCATCACCTCACCGTCAGAGAAGTGACTCACAACGGCTTTTCCAAGAGGAATGTTGAGATGAGCTGCGACTGCTTGGGCAAGTTTGGGGTTGGCATTGCCCGTAAAGACCATGAGATTATCCGGAACCATAGGGACCATGATATTACGCACCGAAAGTTAAGAAGAGAGAGCTCTTCGGTTAGTCTTCTGCAGTTCGAAAAAAACGAACTGCGGTGGTAGAAAAACAAACGGGAGCTCGCGCATCACGCTTGCTCCCGAAAGTTGGCAGGGGAGGAAGGATTCGAACCTTCGAATGCCGGAATCAAAATCCGGTGCCTTAGGCCAGCTTGGCGACTCCCCTACAAATTCTGGGTCAGCATATGAATGCTGACGATGCCGGATGTATTTTAAGGCTTTTTACTAAAAAATGTCGCCAATCTGTTGGCAAGGCCTTAAATATCCGTTCCGCTTGTTCTTCGGACACCTGCGCAAAAGCGGCTGATCCCGATCCGGTCAAACGGAATTCTGGCAACAGCTCGAAAAGCTTGGCAACTGTAGGATTGACCAATTTTGCAACAGGTTCCAAATCGTTGCGTCCTAGCTTCATCCACTCGCTTGGCGAGTTAACGCTGTCGAGGATCGACATTTTGAAGGATTTTGAATCCCTTGTCAAGAGGGGATGTGAAAAAATTTCTGGCGTACTTTGACTGACACCAGGCCACACGACGGCAAAAGTCATTTCAGGGACATCGATTGCGGTTAATTTTTCTCCGATGCCTTCAACCCACGCATTGGTTCCGAGAAGAAAGAAAGGGACGTCGGCTCCAAGGTTTTGGCCAAGTTCCATCAGTCTTTCTTTTGAAAGCTTTAAACCCCATAGTTGGTTTAGCCCTAAAAGCGTTGAGGCGGCATCTGATGATCCACCTCCCATGCCCGCGCCAGCTGGAATTCTTTTGGTGACGTTAATTTCAACTCCAAGTGGTACGGAAAATTTTTGTTGAAGAAGCCGAGCCGCACGCACGCAAAGATCTTTTTCCGGTTGACCGATGACGTCACCTGTTCGTCGAATCACACCGTCGTTTATTAAGTTGAGTTCGATCGTATCGCAGAGATCAATCAATACAAACACCGACTGTAGCGTGTGATAGCCGTTCGGTAAACGGCCGGTAACATGTAAAAATAAATTAAGTTTAGCTGGTGCTTGAAGCGATATTGAAGGCATTTCTATGGAGTCCGTGAATTAATCACTATTGTCATCGAAATAGCAGGATTGTCAGATGTCTCTGCACGGGTTAAGCGTAAACGGCTAGGCAAGCCGTTTACATAGGCTAGATAGGTAATTGTCCAGCCGTTCTGGATAATTGTTTCATATGGTGCTTTATCAGGGACGGTCTCCGCTTTTGACCATGGAGAAGCCTGCCCATCTAACCAATATTCCAGACCGTTAATGGGAACGGAAAAACCGAGCGCTGTTTTCATCAAAGTTTGAGCATCCTGAGCCTTGATGGTATCAATTCCAACTGCTTGCAGTTGGGCATAGTCTTGTCCCTGTTCAATTCGCGCTAGGGTATTGCCCAGAGCGCTTTTCAGGTCCAAGACCGTAAGGACAGCAGGTGTGTGCGACAGTAGAAAGTGTCCCGATTGATGATTGTCAATGGTGGCACTGCGCACCGATAATGAAAAGCGTCCTTGCCAAAGTTTTTCCAAATGTGGCGTTTGAAGACTCATGCAGCCAACTAAAAAGCTTGAAAAAATCATCACAAAAACGAGTCGCCGCATGTTTCGTTCCTATTAAAAGTGCAGATGCAACCGTTCCATGAAGGCATCTAATGTCGCATCGTTTGGAGCGGCCTGTAGCATCGGTCTGAGAATCGCCATGGCTTTTGATGTTTGACCTTGCGCATGGTAAAGCTCGGCAAGATGCAAAAGAATTTCTCGATCTTTGTAGCGCTGAGCCGCTTTTTCAAGATAGCTCTGAGCTTGAGCGTAATTGCCAAGCTTGAAGTGTAGCCAACCGATCGAGTCCAAGATGGCGGCATTTTCCGGATCAAGGGACAAGGCCTTCTCAAGCATCGCTTGGGCTTCGTCAAGCTTTGTGTTTTGCTCAACCCACAAATACCCCAGTGTGTTATAAAAATCAGCCCGATCAGGGTAAAGATCAATGGCCTTGCGTAAAAATTGCTCTGCATCTTTGTACTGTTTATCTTCCACAGCTAAAAGTGCACATTGATAGAGCAATGCAGGGTTTTCTGGTGCTTTATTCAAAGCATCACGCATTGCGCTATAAGATTCACGCAGTTTGCCACTCGCATATAAAATTTGAGCCTTTTTGTGCAACAACTCTGCTTGCGCATCCTTGTTTTTAACGACAGTTTTGTCCAATAAGTGAATCGCCTCTTTTGAGCGATTTAACTCAACCAACGCTTGGGCTTGCAACAGTCTGGCCTGTGTGTAGAAATCACTTTTGGCCGGCACTTTTGATAGCCAGTTAATTGCAGCTTCAAAATGCTTTTGCCGAAAGTCCAAAAGGCCAAGTGAAAGATGCGTTTGAGGTAAACGTTCCGATAGACTCGAATCGCCTTGAGCAAGTCTTTCGAAAAGAAGCAGCAACCGTTTGGTATCGTTGTCCATTCGGGCTGCATCCGTGACACTAGCCAGGGTATAAGCAAGAGCTCCAGAGCGTTCGGCAAATGGCTCTAAAATGCGCAACTGTTTTTGGATACCCTGAACATTTTTCTGGTGTGCGTAGGCTTTTGCCAATGCAAGTTGTGCTTGCATGTCATCAGGATGTTTTTTTACAAATTTTTCAATTTCCGATGTTGCTTTCCCAGGTTGCGCCTTTAGCAGCGAGTCAGCATACTCTAAAAGAGCCGCCGTGTTATCAGGCATTTGCTGATACGCTTTGAGAGCAAAGGCGGCGCCTTGCTTGGTATCTCCAGTTACTCGATAAAGTTTGGCAAGTGCTAAAGCTGCTTGCTCTCGATCTTTTAGCAAAAGTGCCAAAGGTCGGATGAACTCCAGCACTTTAGCGGCTGGTGCCCCACTTAAGTCAGCTTGTATGGTGATCGCTTGGAAAAACTGTTGTCTTTTTTCCTTTGTCGTAGCGGATTGAATAATTTTTTCCGCTTCTTTGCGAATCTCTGGCGTCATCTGTCCGGTTCGGATGGCGGCTAGCAAATCAGCCAACTGTGCATCTGCATTGCCGGGAGCCAATTCTGTCCAGAGCTCGCCTGCTTTTTGCGCATCAGCAAAGGCATGCACGGCGTCAGCGATTTGAAACGCTCGTTGGGCAAGTCGGGGGTCTTTTGTACTCCTAGCCATTTGCATATAGGTTTGGTAGGCTAGGGCTGGCTCGTTACGTTGCAATGCGATCTCTGAGGCCATAATTTGGTATAGCAGTTGACCGGTCAGTTCAACATTGGGCAACGCCGTATTAGTAGCGGCGAATGTAGCGCCGCTAAAGCCAAGGGCAAGCAAAAAGGCCCATTTTTTTAAAGAAAATTTCACAGTCATGGCGGTTTTAAACGAAATATTCGCCTAATTGTACTGACAATATCAGAGGATCATCACTGAAAAATGCAAAAGGATTTTGCGGAAACACTTATTCGTTGGCAAAAACAATTTGGGCGTCATCAATTACCTTGGCAAACGGAAGACCCTTATTCGCGTTGGGTTTCGGAAGTGATGTTGCAACAGACGCAGGTTGTAACCGTGACCGCGTACTTTAAACGGTTCATGGAGCGCTTCCCGACGGTGAGGGCTTTAGCTGAGGCCAGAGAAGATGATGTGATGGCCCTCTGGGCTGGGTTGGGTTACTACTCTAGAGCAAGAAATTTGCATAGGGCTGCGAAGATGCTTGTCGATCAATATGGGGGATTTTTTCCTACCACACGCACGGAATGGGAAGCATTGCCAGGTATCGGTCGAAGTACTGCCGCGGCGATTGTAGCGTTCAGTTTTGGTCGGAAAGAGACCATATTGGATGGAAATGTTAAGCGAGTGTTGGCTCGCTACTTCGCAATTGAACATTCATTGGAAGGTGCTCGAGCGACTAGAGATTTGTGGACTTTGGCAGAAAGTTTGTTACCAGATCATGACATTGAAAGCTACGTTCAGGGCCTAATGGATTTGGGAGCAACGGTCTGCACTCGAAATCCCAGTTGCACAGTTTGTCCGTTTTGCCAATCCTGCAAGGCGAATCAACTTGGACGACAAAATGCTTTACCGGTGGCAAAAACAAAGAAAACGCGTCCTGAAAAAGAAGCGACATTTTTTCTGCTATGGACAGGGGACTGTTTTTTTGTTGAGAAACGAGTGGATAAGGGGGTTTGGCAAGGACTTTATTGTCTGCCACAAGTTGACGGCGTCGTTGACGAGCTAAGTGCGGAGCAGTTTTGGCGTCAAAAAGGAGCCAGTGTGCAAAACGCCCGCAAACTATCACCGGTGGTACACGACTTTTCTCATTATCGTTTGCATCTTTATCCGATTGCCTTAAAACTAAGAAATGAGAGCGCTTTGCCGTCTGGGCTTTGGGTAAAAGCCTCGGAAATGCAACACGTCGCGCTACCTATGCCGATAGAAGCGTTGGTAAAAGCGTTTTTCTTTCATTAAACGCTTTGAGTTGATCCTTTAGCTGGTTCTTTTCGCTGGCCAATGATACGGTGACGCAACCAGACAAACGGAAATTGCTCGGAGAAGCGCTTAGCTAAAGTTTCAGCCACGTAGACTGAACGATGTTGCCCTCCAGTGCAACCAATGGCAATCGTTAGGTATTGGCGGTTGGTTGCTTGATAACTGGGAAGCCATTTCGTGATGAAATTGGCAATATCGTCAACCATCTCCTGCACGATGGGTTGTTGCTGCATGTACTCAATAATGGGAACGTCTTTTCCGGTGTATGGCCTTAAAGCCGGATCGTAATAAGGGTTGGGAAGATTTCTAACATCAAACACCAAATCAGCAGCGATAGGAATTCCATGTTTGTAACCGAACGACTCAAACGTAAGATTGAGACTACTGTGCGGTGCATCGGCAAAGGTTTTAACCCAGGTACGCAATGTGTTGCTTTGCAGCCCGGTCGTGTCAAGAACGTGTGCCGTAAGGCTAAACGGCTCCATAATTTCGCGCTCTCGCGTGATTACTTCGGAAAGACTTAACGTTTCACCGGCAGCCTCCAAACGCAATGTCAAGGGGTGTCGACGTCGGGTTTCTGAGAATCGTTGCACGAGTTCCGGTGTGGATGCCGTCAGGAAAAGAATACGAATATCCCAATTTTGTTTTCGCAATTCCGCCAGCAATGCATTGGGCTGGTCATTGTCGGAGAAGCTACTACGGGCGTCAACGGCAAAAGCGACATAATCTTGGGTTTTTGATAGGTCCTTTGCGACGGGAATAATGAACGGCAACGGTAAGTTGTCGATACAGTAATAGCCGATGTCTTCAAGTTGTCGAATGGCTACTGATTTTCCAGAACCGGACAAGCCGGTGACGATGATCAACCGCATGGGAGACTCCTTCGCTTGCAACCTTAGGGCAAAACCATTGTACTGAAAATGTATTCAACCGATAGTTTTTTTGTTGTCCTAAAGGATCAGTCAACCACGAGAATGAGTATTTTCTGTTTCGACGGCCGCCACTGCCGGGCTTTCTACTCCTTGAGTCGGTAACTCGTGTTCCGCCTCTGCCTCCACTTCTTCATTCAATTGTTCCCATTCTTGAGATAATTTTTCATCTTGTGATTCAATCTCCAAGGAGTTGGGAGGTACCCAGTTCATAACACAAGAGCAAACCTCCACGGAATTTTCGGAGCGTCTTAAACGATCGCAAAACTGGCGATCTTCAAGCATAGTGATACTTTCGCGGAGTAAATCCAAGTAATCTTCATCATTGCCAGTTTCCGGGACGACAAGAAAGAAGAAAATATCAACTGGTTTTGTATCAATAGGGATTGGGTCAATAGGAATAGGGCGGTGCAACAAAACAATCGCAGCCATTGGTCGTTCAATACCTACCAATCGGCAATGTGGAAGGCAGACTCCACCGCCCAAGGAATTATTCCCTAACCGTTCGCGAGCAAAAAGAGCATCAAATACCGTGGTGTGGGGCACACCAGACATCTGGAAAACGAGACTTGCTTCTTCAAACGCACGCTTTTTGGTTGTGTGCTGCATTGAAGACAGAAAGATCACATTTGACGATGGGAGATATTGATAAATCTGATTCATTGCCCTAATTACATACGGAAAGTGGTACCCAAGTAGGCTCGGCGTACATCTTCGTTTTGCACGATATCATTCGGGTGACCGCTTGCGAGTACTCCACCGTCGCAAATGATGTATGCATGATCGCAGATCCCTAACGTTTCACGAACATTGTGGTCTGTGATTAAAACTCCGATTCCTCGATTTTTTAAAAATCGGATAATGCGTTGGATTTCAATGACGGCAATCGGATCCACACCGGCGAAAGGTTCGTCAAGTAAAATAAACTTCGGCTCCGCTGCGAGCGCTCGTGCAATTTCCGTACGGCGTCGTTCACCTCCGGACAAACTCATGGCGGTGTTGGTACGAAGACGGGCGATTTGTAGTTCATCAAGCAATTCATCAAGCTTTTGGTCAATGACGCCTGAGGAGTACGCTTTACCGTTTTCATCGGTTTGCAGCTCTAAAATGGCTCGAATATTCTCTTCAACGGTCATTCGACGGAAAACCGATGCTTCCTGTGGGAGATAAGACACCCCCAGGCGAGACCGTTTGTATATCGGAAGATGCGCGATGGATTGACCATTAAGCTCGATCGTCCCGCCATCGGCAACAATCAGACCAACGACCATGTTAAATGTTGTGGTTTTCCCAGCGCCATTTGGCCCGAGAAGGCCGACGACTTCCCCGCTTTTGACAGACAAGGACACATCCTTAACAACCCAGCGGCTACCGTAACGTTTCTTTAAGCCTTTAGCCTCAAGCGTGTAGGTCGGCTGAAGCGGTTTTTGAGCTGCTGCTTCCAGCGGATCTGTGTTTAAATTTTTTTGAGGTGTCTGTTGAGTGTTATTTGTCACAACGTAGTCCTTTTTTAACGAGGCGAAACACTGGTATTTGACCTTAGTCGTGCGGAATCTTGCTGTTGCACACTGTTGGTTTGTTGCTTGTTTCTAGGTGCAATTACCGTCCGAGCGCGACCGTCTTGATTGCCTTGGATAATTGTACGTGATCGTAATGTATCATAAATAATCTTGGAGCCTTCAGCTCGGTCTTTGATGACACCGTTTTCACTGCGTTCAACCAGTGCGTCTCCTGTCAATGTGATGACCCCCGTTTGCTCTTCGTAAACAATTTTTTGAGCATGACCGGAGATCCACTCCTCAACTCCTCGAATTCTTGGATCTCGTTTTTGACGAAATGTCGCGAGATTCCCTGTCAATGTTCCGACATGGTACCCCTTTGCCGTTTCGACGAGTTCCAAGCGTTTTCCTGTGAGTCTCATAGTGCCTTGGTCGACTCGAACATTACCTGTATAGGTTGCTGTTTGCTTGATTTCATCACCTAAAAAATGATCTGCTTGAATACGAATAGGCTGGTTTCTGTCACTCGAGAGCGCATAAGCAAAATTACTCGCTAGTGTCAAAATCAAAGCAAGTATTGTGAATTTTTTCATGATGATTACCTTGAGCTTTAAGACTAATGAGTAGACGACGGCAATAAACGTTGGTTGTTGTTGCGGGGTTGTAAGACAGTGGTAACCTGACCTTTCAGTTCGACGGTTCTTTCCATATTGTCAAAAACCATTCCCTGGCCTTGAGCGGTATCCCGACCACTGGTAATCAAAACATCATCGTCTGTGACAAATCGATTGGTATCGGTGTACACAGTCATGGATTGCGTTTCCAGACGGGTTGTCGGGGTGTTGCCGGTGGCAACGCGTGTAATAATCACATCTCCCTTAAAAACAAAAGTTGCGCCGCCATCGTCGCTGCGTCCCGCTAGCGCTTGGGCATGGGTAACGGGTTTGTCTGGCGAAACGGTAACCGCTTCTGGTTTGACCATTGTCATGCGGTCATCTGAGTAGTGACGAAGTTCCTCGGCCTTCAGTTTTGAATCCGCAACTCCATTTTTGTCAAAGGAAATGAGAGTAGCCCCTCCAGCGATGAAATCCGGAGATTCCTCACTGGGGAGATAACGTAAATTACTGTATGTGGACTGCATCGCATACCAGTAGCTTGCTGCAATGAGAATGAGCAATAAGATAATGGCGATAATGGCAGTAATACGCTCACGCATGGCGGTTTCTCTCAATAATGATGTTTGGCTTGCGGATCAGGGTTCAGGAACATTGTTTGCAACGTTTTTTGCCATAGCCCTTGACTCTTTAAGATCAGCTCACAAAGTTCGCGCACCGCACCGTCTCCGCCGTTGAATCGACATTGAAAGTGGGCGAGGTCAACGATGGCATCATTGGCATCTTTTGGGCAGGCCGCTAAGCCCACTTTCTGAATGACAGCATAGTCTGGAAGATCGTCACCGATATAGGCAATTTCGTCTGGTTGCAGACCGGTTTTTTTCAATAAGACTTCCAACCCTTTGACTTTGTCACGCTGCCCTTGTAAGACATTTGTGATTCCCAGTTCGGCAGTTCGCCTTTGCAAAATCTGTGACGAACGTGCGGTCAGAATGGCGACATCAATACCGTTGGCGAGCAACATTTTAATGCCCAAGCCATCCTTGACGTTGAAAGCTTTAAACAGTTCGCCTTCATTGCCAATATAAATCTTGCCGTCGGTCAGAACACCATCAACGTCACAGATAAGCAATTTTATTTTGCAAACGCGCTCAATTAAAGTCATAAGTCGTTCTCAAATTACTTTGGCGGTCATGAGGTCGTGCAGGTGCAGCGCACCGATCAAATGATTCTCAGAGTCGACAACCAAAAGTTGATTGCAGAGTGCCAGATCGAGTATGTGCGCAGCCTCGGCGGCCAGAGCGCCCTCTGAAATGGTTTTCGGCGTTGGTGTCATGACTTCGGCAATGCCGATGGAGCGGATGTCACCTCGCTTTTCGATGAGGCGGCGCAAATCGCCCTCTGTAAAAATGCCAACGACTTGATTGTTCTTGTTGACAACCGCAGTCATGCCGATGTGTTTCTTTGTAATTTCTCGCACAGCATCTAAGACAGTAACGGAGTCTTCCACGCTGGGCACTGCCTCGCCAGTGCGCATCACATCTTTGACGTGAATTAATAGACGACGTCCCAAGGCGCCACCTGGATGAGAGTGTGCGAAGTCTTCGGCATTAAAACCTTTGGCGTCCAGGCAGGCAACGGCCAAGGCATCTCCCATGGCAAGCGTGGCTGTCGTACTGGTTGTTGGTGCTAACCCGAGAGGGCAGGCTTCTTGCCGCACGCCGATATCCAGGTGGATATCGGCATAGTGAGCGAGCGTGCTGTCAGGCGAAGAGGTCATCGCAATCAGTGGCGTCCCTTCACGTTTAAGAAGGGGCACAATAGTTAACAATTCTGATGTGGTGCCAGAATTTGAAATGGCAATGACGACATCATTTTTGGTGATCATGCCTAGGTCACCGTGTGCGGCCTCTGCTGCGTGAACGAAAAATGCAGGAGTTCCGGTTGAGGCCAAGGTTGCCGCCAATTTCCGTCCGACATGACCACTTTTGCCAACACCGGACACAACAACACGTCCTTTGCAGCTCAATAGACACTGGACAGCTCTTAAAAATGAGTCGTCTAAGTGGGTGGCAAGGTGCTCAATGGCTTGAGCTTCTTTTTCCAATACGGTTCGCGCAAGCGTGATCGTGGAGTGGTTGGTGTGCGCGTGTTCAATCATACTAGTCCTTCAAAAACTACCATACAATCATACCATTGAAGGGTGGCAAGGCCTCATCTTTCGGTTTTTGAATGTATGTCAAATCGTGTCAGGAAAAAATCAATGGTTGAGAATTTTCGACAGAAATTGCACAGCTCGGTCTGAGCGAGGATTCGTGAAAAATTCTTGTGTCGGAGCATCTTCCAATATTTCGCCGTTTTCCATGAAAAGAACCCTGTCGGCGACTCGTTTTGCAAAGCCCATTTCGTGAGTGACAACCATCATGGTCATTCCATCATGAGCCAGTTCGACCATGACGTCAAGCACTTCATTGATCATTTCTGGGTCCAGTGCTGAAGTTGGTTCATCAAAGAGCATGCAGACAGGATCCATGGCCAACGCTCTGGCGATTGCAACTCGCTGCTGTTGACCACCAGAAAGCTGTGCGGGGAATTTATTGGTCTGACTGGATAGGTGGACACGCTTTAAAAGTGACAACCCTCGTTCGGTTGCTTCAGAGCGGGAGCGTCCCAAGACTTTCATTTGCGCTAGAGTCAAGTTGTCAATGATGCTTAGGTGCGGGAAAAGTTCAAAGTGTTGAAAAACCATTCCAATATGGGTGCGCAATCGGGGAAGGTCGGTTTTAGGGTCACCGACATTAATTCCATTGACAAAAATTTCTCCCTCTTGGAAAGCTTCCAGACCGTTAACGGTCTTAATCAAGGTCGACTTGCCAGAGCCTGACGGACCACAAACGACGACAACCTCACCTTTGTTAACAGTAGCAGAACACTTTTTGAGTACTTGAAAGGTTTCGCTATACCATTTGCTCACATTTTTAATTTCGATCATTGCCATGACAGTGAGGTCCTTTATATAGATCGGTTATCAAGAAAAGTTGGGCTTGCGACCTTCAGCAAATGCTTGGAAAGCCTCGTGAACTTCTTCACTTTGAAGGCGTTCTGCGACAACTTCTTTTTCTAGGGAGGTCGCTGCTCGCAGTGCTTGAGCTTGAGCGTGTCGCAGCAAGTGCTTGGTGGCGCGAAGACTGCCAAGAGGCATTTGGCTTAGACGGACCGCACGAGTGAGCACCTCGCTGACAAGGTTTTCATCTTTGAAAATTCCGTTCACAATGCCCATATCCAATGCTTCTTTAGCAGAAATTGGTTCACTTAAGAAGAGTTTTTCACTTGCTTTGTGGTAACCGGCTTTTGCCACAATGGTGTAGGACAGGCCGAATTCAGGGGTTAATCCCAATGCTGTAAAGGGAACGGAGAAGAGCGCGTTTTCACCACAGTACACCAAATCACAGTAACTTAAAAGCGCAACACCTAATCCGACGCAGGGTCCCAAGACAGCAGCCATGAGAGGCTTATCGAAGGCAATCATCGCTTCAATAAGAGCGTCATAGGCTGACGAAGTGGTTTCGGTACGATGAATGCTTTCTTGCAAATCGGCACCGGCACAAAAGATCGCATCATCACCTCGCAAAATGACGCAATGCACATCGGGATTGCGTTGGGCTTCTGCCAGTGCCTCGATCATTTGTACACATGTCTCAGATGAAAGCGTATTGCGCTTTTGTGTGCGAGTTATCGCGATTTGATAAACATTTTTTTCAAAAGTGATAGATAGGTCAGACATGATTAATCTAAATTTAGAGTAAAGAGGACAAAGGAGTCATCGCCATTGTTTTGATGACGCTCATACCCGAGAGATTGCATCAGCGAGTACATCGCTTCGTTGCCCTTGAGCACGTAACCGATGAGTGTCTTTACACCCATGCGCCGCGCTTCCAATCCTAGCTGAGTCATCATCAATCTAGCTAACCCTCGCCTTTGCCAAGCATCCTCAACGACAACACCGAACTCTGCGATATCGGAACCATTTAAGCGTTTGTAGCGTGCTACGGCGCGAATCTCCTCAGGTATTTCCGTATCGCAGGCGACAATTGCAACCTCTCGGTTATGGTCAATATTGGTTAACTCAATAATCTTTTCCCGAGCCAGATCTGTTGATGAAATGTGAAAGCGTAAGTACGCCGTTCTCGGAGAAAGACGGGATAAGAATTTTTTGATGGCATCAAAGTCTTGTTGCCGAATGGAACGCAAAGTAACCGAGCCGTTCCTAACGGAGAGGAACTCTTCCGTAAGTTGTGGTTCTGGCGAGACGATCATATGTGAGGCAGTGCCGTCTTTTGTTAAAGGCATATCGGCTACTCCGATATGCGCGTCAAGGATGATGCAGCCTCCATCGTCAACGAGAAGCGGCTCAATGTGCAGATTGCGAATGGCGGGGATTTCTGTGACCAACTTGGAGATTCGCATCAACACCTGTATCAACGCCTCTTGATTGATTGCGGGCATGCCTCGGTATTGACCAAGAAGTTTCGCCATACGAGGCTTTTGAATCAATCGACGAGCCAATAAATCGGTCAGTGGCAAAAGTTCGACAGCAGAATCGTTATAAAGGCTGTTTGCGATTCCTCCTGGACCGAAACTGATAACAGGTCCGAATCGGGGATCCGTGTGAACAGTGACGCTTACCTCACGTCCATTGGGCAAGTGGATGTGGCGTTGAACAAAGATGCCGCGAATGGCTGCGTAAGGCGCCTTCTTTTGTACATCTTCAAGCATGTGCATCGCCCCATCGTGAACATCCTTTTCATTTCGAATATCTAATAAAACCCCTCCGACGTTACTTTTGTGATCAATTCCGTCAGCGAGGACTTTAAGCACGACAGGAAAGCCCAATGTTCGAGCAGCATCGACAGCTTCCACTGGTGACTTTACGAGAATGCCACTCGCAGTGCTCAGGCCAGCGCAGGCAAAGACGCGTTTTGTCTCCCATTCATTGAGCTCATACCGGCCATTTTGAAGTACCTCTTTGATAACCTGGCGAGCTGCTTGAATGTCAAGAGGCCAATGCGGTTCATTTTGAGCCACTGTGTTTGTTATGAAGCGTTTGTTTTGCGCATAGCGGCTCATCCATGAGAAGCCGCGAATTGCCATTTCAGGGCTTCGAAGGACGGTAATCGGATGACCGCGCAGACGATTGGCTGCAATGCTGGTTTGTGTGTCTCCAAGCCAGGCGGTAAATACAGGTTTAAAGGTTGTATCGGTTGAGTAGGCGATGGCATCGCAAACTCGTTCAACTGGAGCCGCGAATGTGGGGGCAGTAATGACCAAAATGGCATCCACATTTTCATCTTGGTTAAGCGCGTCGACAGTCAGTTTAATCCGTCTTGGGTCGGCATCGGCCCAGAGATCAACAGGATTGGTGGTGATCAGCGGATTGTTGAAAATTTCTGATAAGCGTCGTGTCGTATTGCGTGAAAGTGAAGCTAGTTGGATATCACAGGAAGAGGCCGCATCGGCTGCCAGAACGCCAAACCCGCTTCCGTTGCTGATAATGCCAATTCGATTGGCTCTAGGTAAACGCCGCTGAGTAAACGTTTCAATTGCGGTAATCAGATCGTCAAAATTGACAACGCGAATGCCGCCGGCGCGATCTAAAAGCGCGTTAAACGAACTGTCTTCTCCGGCCGGCACTCCCATGCGGCTTGTTAAAAGCTGGCCAGCAGGTAAGCTCTGGCCCCCTCTGAGAACGATCACGGGTTTTACCTGAGAGGCAGATCGGACAGCTGAGAAAAACTCTCGGGGGTTACGAATGCCCTCCACATGAACGACAATTAGACGCGTATTTTTGTCCTGGGCCAAAAAGTCAATGACTTCGTCCATACTGACGTCAATTTCATCACCTGTATTAATGAGGGTTGAAAAGCCAAGTCCGTTAATTCGAGCGTAAGAAAGTACAGACGTTCCGATCACGCCTGATTGAGAGGCAAAGCCAACTTCACCAGCTATTGGAAGAGCGTCCCAATAGCTGGCATTTAGACCGATTTCCGGTCGCATGATGCCTAAGCAATCGGTGCCGATTAGTCGCAGTCCTAAAGATCTCGCTTGATTGACAATGTGCGCCTGCCAGGATGGGTCTGAAGTAATATCCGCATCACTGGGAGCTAGCGCAACCCAGCGAGTTCCTTTTTGTGCAATTTCGCTTAAAAGTTTTTCCGCCGCTTTGGCCGGGGTTGCCAAAATTACAAGGTCGATAGGATCGGCAATTTCTTTGATTGATTGGTAACAGGGAATTTCACCTAAAAATTGGTACTTTGGGTTGATGGGATATAACGAGCCCTGGAACCCGCCGTTCACAAGATTACGCCATAAAACCGCACCGCGAGAATTCGGTCGATCGCTTGCGCCAATAAGAGCAATCGAGCGGGGTTTTAATGCTTGATTTAATTGATGTGAAGTATTCATTGCGAACGAAAAAAAATTATAAAAAACCAACAATTCGGTGCCATTGTACCGTATCGGCGCCAAAGCGCTTATCGGAGCATTTCTTACTTCGTGATGAGAAAGAGGTTTGATACAATAAAAACAGAAGGAAGTCCTCGTGGATTTTCTCAGTGGCCGCTTGAGTGTCTGCAGCGGGTGATTGTGGACTCGTACGGTTCGCTTTTTGAACCTTTAAGCGGCTTTTCAGAGTTGCTCATACTATCGGAGGCGGCGCTTTCGCTTTGAGTCACATCAAGCTAGAAGCGCCGATTTATTATGAAAGTCAACGGCGTACCGACTCGCAGTATTTGGTCATTGGATGACGGTCAGCGAATTGGCATTATTGATCAGACCCAGTTGCCGTTTTGTTTTAAAAAGGTGGAGCTTTCCGATTGGCGGGAAGTCGTTGACGCAATAGCAACAATGAAAGTTCGCGGGGCTCCCCTTATTGGTGTTACCGGCGCCTGGGGAATGGTTTTGGCTATTCGCGACAATCCTGAAGACGATGCGATTCATGCTGCCCGTAGCGAACTTATCGCTTCTCGGCCTACTGCTGTTGACTTGCAGTGGGGAGTGGACCAGATTGTGACCGCGGTGATGCCTTATTGCCCGCGAGAACGTTTTCGGATGGCCGTGAAGATGGCTGAAACCCTAACGCAAGCCAATGTGTTGGCGAATCGGGCCATCGGCACTCACGGAGCGCGTGTAATCGCTGAGCTTTACGCGAAAAAAAGAGCGCCAGTTAATATCTTGACGCATTGTAATGCGGGGTGGCTTGCGACTGTTGATTATGGTACTGCTTTGTCTGCGGTATATATCGCATTTGAACAGGGGATTCCGTTACACGTTTGGGTTGATGAGACTCGTCCGCGCAATCAAGGGCTATTAACGGCTTGGGAGCTCGAGGCAGGCGGCGTGCCTCACACTGTTATTGCAGATAACGCGGGTGGTCACTTGATGCAACATCGTGAAGTCGACATGGTTTTAGTTGGCGCAGATCGAATCACGGCAATTGGCGACGTGGCAAACAAGATTGGAACTTACCTGAAGGCGCTGGCAGCCAAAGACATGGATATTCCTTTTTATGTTGCGGCGCCCTCTTCAACGATCGACTGGTCTATCCAGGATGGCAAGCACAGCATTGAAATCGAAAATCGCAATGGTGATGAGTTGCGGTACGTTAAGGGGCTTGATGCCAAGGGGCAGGTCACAGAGGTCGAGATTATCAGTCCATTGACTAATGTGGAGAACCCCGCTTTTGATGTGACGCCTGCCCGTCTTGTTACAGGGATTGTGACAGAAAGAGGAGTGTGCGCGCCTGAATTTTTAACTCGCCTTTTCCCTGAAGGAGCCAGAAGGAGAACGCGTTGGTGATCGATGGGATAATGCAAGTCGCATCACAGGTGATAGAGACAGCTCGGCAAATGAACTCGCTTGGCATCAATGTCAATAAAAGCGGGAATGTGTCAGTTCGTTTTCAGTTTCACTCAGTATCAGGATTTCTAATTACACCGACAGGCATCGCATATGATCTGCTTGAGCCGGGTGATATCGTGTTTGTTCCTTTGGCGGCTGATTCGCTTGCCGACATTCTGAGTGATCGATTGCCGTCTAGTGAATGGCAGATGCATGCCCAGATTTATCGTCAAAATTCAGACATTGCCTCCATTGTTCACACTCACTCAGCGTGCGCGACGGCGCTTGCTTGCCAAGAAATGTCGATCCCGCCCTTTCACTACATGGTTGCTGCGGCTGGTGGCGATCATATCCCTTGTGTACCGTATCAGCCTTTTGGCAGTATGGAACTTGCAAAAGTTGCCGCTTCAGCACTGTCGGAAAATATTCGAGCGTGTCTTCTTGCGCATCATGGTGTGATTGCTACAGGCGTTGATTTAAACAAAGCGTTGCAATTAGCCGTTGAAGTGGAAAATTTGGCGCGCTGCTATTTGATGGTTCGCCAATTGGGTGAGCCGAAGTTGTTGGATGACCGACAAATGGCGTTGGTATTAAAGAAATTTGAAACCTATGGCAAACAAAAATGATTTTAAGGTCCCTTGTTGGACAAAACCGGATGGAACACCGGTTTCCTGCACTGAAAAGGTAAAGGTCCTTAACGAAAATTACGAAGAATTGCGCGTCATGCTCAAAGACGCGTTAGAGGACGCTCTGATCCTCGGATGCTCAGAGGATCAAGTGCGAGCGAGCTTCCATGAGTTAATCGACGAGATTAATCTCGATGTTCGTGAAGAGCAGGTTCATCCTTGAGATGATGTTTCGCCTTTACTAGCAAACAACCAAAGCGCGATCGCCAAGCAAAGCGCTGCGGTTAGGTAAAAACTTTCGTAATAGTCTCCAAATATTGAGTGAACGGTCCCAAACGCAAGTGGTAAAAAAATGGCTCCGGCGAATGTGAAGAATAGAGTACCGCCGGTTGCCACGCCAGCTTGACCTTTGGGGGCAATTCGAGCGACGTGTGCAAGATAGACGCCGTTCCAGCCTATCGCTGAGGCACCTAAACAAAAGCAGACAGCTATCATCAAAATGGCTGGAACCGATTCAGAGAAAAAGCCAGTCACAACTAACATACTTGCCATCAGAGCGCCTAGTATGGCTAATGTGATTCGAGGTGAGTGAATTTTGTCTGCGAAGATACCCCAGAAAAGTCTTCCGCACATACCTCCTATACTGGCAGCGCTTAGGGCCATGCCGGCTAGCACAATGGGGATGTGAATGTCTTCAACCATGTATGCAACGATAAAACTGAATACGCACATTTGTGTTCCGTTGTATACAAAAGAGACGATGCACATACGGCGCAAGCCATTTTGAGAGGTTACTAATCGCAATGCCTTAATCACCGCGCGAGCATCGAAATGGGCGTTTTTGTCATAGTGATCGTCCAAAAGGTTTCGGTGATATAAAGCTAAAAGTGCCACGCACAGTGCTGCGATCGCCATAAAATGAGGGCCAGCTTTCCAATCGTTTGCCCAAAGAGCCACACTCGGAACAATAAATCCGGCAATAGCGCTACCTAATGGCACAGCAGTTTGTTTTAAAGAAAACACAAACCCCATTTGCTCTTTCGGGACTGTGTGAGCCAGAATGTCGCTGGAGCAAGGGGTAATCGGTCCGTAGCTCAAACCCAGTAGAAATCCACCGCAACAGATGATCCAAAAATTAGGAATCGCGCTGATGATTAGCCCGATGGCGGCCAAAATTAAACAACCTTGAGAGACGTGGATGCCGCCAAATCGGGTGACCATGGTGCCACCTGAAACAGCAGCAAAGGCTGCTCCTATGTAAAGGAAGCAGACATAAGTACCGATAAAAGAACTTGGCACGCCAATGGCTTGAGCAACCAAAGGTGCAATAGCCGAAAGCGTCACCGTGCTGGCAGTGGCCATCGCTTGGATGGTCATTGTCGAAGAGAGAGCAAGTCGAATAACGGACATAGTGAATTTCTGTCGAGTTTTACCTTATTGTAGTACGCCTTGTTTTTGTATGAAAGATTGTGGGAGAAGTCGTTGTGGGGCTACAATTCGTACAAATATGCGATGAGTAGGAGGTTGTCATGCGGTTAAAACTTATCGTAGCAGCTCTTGCGGGTGCAGTGGTTTTAGCCGGCTGCGCTCACCCGGATTTGATAGAGCTCGGTCAGTCCGAGAGCTTGGTCGTCAATGAGCTCGGGGCGCCAGATTCTCGAATTGATCACGGTGACGGCTCGTTTACTTTGGTGTATTCCAGTCAGCCCTATGGGCGGGAGTGTTATTGGATGCACTTTGATAAGCAGGGGCAGTTTATTGGGAAAGAATTGTTAATGAATGAGGAACACTTTAAATTAGTCATTCCTGGTAAACACACAAAACAAGAGGTTTTCCAAATGTTTGGTCGTTGTGCCCAGGAATATAATTTCAAGCTCCAGAATCAAACCGCATTCATGTATCGCTTCCGAGAATCAAGTGGTCATGCCATGGCATTTTGGGTGCAATTTGATACGCAAAATGTTGTGACAGAAACTGCCATAACGGATGATCCATGGGATGATCGTGGGGATCCGTTATTCAACTTTTGATGAATCGCTTTTTGTTGATAAATAAAAATGGCCGGCACCGCATTGGTTACCGGCCATTTTAATCAAGGATTTTGATTATTCCTTAATGGGATTGCGCAAGCGGATATGCAATTCACGCAACTGTTTTTCATCAACAGGAGCGGGAGCATTCGTGAGCAAGCACTGAGCGCGTTGTGTCTTCGGGAAAGCAATGACGTCTCGAATGGACGGTGCGCCGGTCATAATGGTGACGATACGATCCAACCCGAAAGCGATGCCACCATGCGGAGGCGCGCCGTATTGCAAGTTGTCAAGCAAGAAGCCAAACTTGGCACGAGCCTCTTCAGGGCCAATCTTCAAAGCACTGAAAACCTTGCTTTGGATGTCTGCGCGGTGAATACGAATGGAACCACCACCGATTTCCCATCCATTTAACACCATGTCATAAGCTTGTGCAAAGCACTTACCCGGGTCCGTACTCAAAAGATCAATGTGTTCGGGCTTGGGCATTGTGAACGGGTGATGGCATGCTACCCAACGCTGTTCTTCATCATCGTACTCGAACATCGGGAAGTCAACGACCCAAAGTGCTTTCCAGCCTTCCTCGTAAAGACCGTTTTCTTTACCGAAGTCACTGTGACCAATCTTTAAGCGCAAAGCGCCCAGCGAGTCGTAAACAATCTTGGCGCGATCTGCACCGAAGAAGATCACGTCGCCATCTTGAGCACCAGTGACCGTCAAAATGTGCTGAAGCAACTCATCGGACAAGTTCTTCACGATTGGGCTTTGCAACCCCTCGCGACCTTTGGCTTTATCGTTAACTTTGATGTAAGCCAAACCTTTTGCACCGTAAATCTTGACAAATTCGGTGTAGGCATCGATTTCAGATCGTGGCATGCTGGCAGCGTGCGGCACATTCATAGCCACAACCTTGCCATCACGTAATTCGGTCGCGGAACGGAAAACCTTGAATTGGCAATCACGAACTTGATCGGTGATTTCTCGCAATTCAATGCCTTTGATTCGAAGATCCGGCTTGTCCGAACCGAAACGAGACATGGCTTCAGTCCACGTCATTACCGGATATGGATCTGGCAAGTCCACATTGATGGTTTCCTTAAACACATCGCGGATCATGTTTTCCATCAGGTTACGAATTTCTTGTTCGGTCAGGAACGAAGTTTCAATATCAACCTGAGTAAATTCTGGTTGTCGGTCAGCACGTAAATCTTCATCACGGAAGCATTTGACGATTTGGTAGTAACGATCAAAACCTGCAACCATCAGCAGTTGCTTGAAAAGCTGCGGAGATTGAGGAAGAGCGTAGAAATGACCGTCATGGACGCGACTTGGTACCAAGTAGTCACGAGCGCCTTCAGGCGTACTACGGGTCAACATTGGCGTTTCAATGTCGATAAAGCCTTCTTTGTCTAAGTGGTTACGAATCGCTAAAGCAACCTTGTAGCGTAATTTGAGGTTGCGTTGCATCTGAGGGCGACGAAGGTCCAGTACACGATAGGTCAAGCGTGTTGTTTCAGACAGATTCTCGTCATCTAAGTGGAAAGGAGGCGTTTCAGACTTATTGAGAATTTCCAATTCTTGGCAGAGAACTTCAACACCACCGGAAACGAGATCGGGATTGAGCGTGCCTTCAGGACGAGCCCGCACGAGACCAACCACTTTCAAACAAAATTCGTTGCGCACGGCTTCTGCCGTTGCGAATACGTCCGGACGATCCGGATCGCAGACGACTTGCAAGAGACCCTCACGGTCACGCAAGTCAATAAAAATAACACCACCGTGGTCACGGCGGCGGTGAGCCCAACCATAAAGGGTCACCGTTTGACCAATGAATTTTTCATTGATAAGACCGGCATATTCGGTTCGCATATATGCTCCAAACTTAATAGGGGATAACTCCCACCCAATAACCGAGGTATTTTAGCCGAAAGGCTATCTGTTTTGTGGGCATGCCCCATGTTTTTCAAAAGCGGGACGACCAAGAATTCATCAGTCGTCCCGCTTTGATGGCAGATTAATGGTTATTGTTGATTAATCTTCTTCAGCTTTGCGTTGATAGTGGCTTGCAAGTTCGGCCTGCACAGAAGCAGGAACCGGTTCATAAGCTTGCAACTCAACCGAGTAGCTACCAGCGCCTTGCGTGAGAGCGTTTAAGCGGTTGGCGTATCCATCTAGTCCAGTTAGAGGCACGCGTCCAGTGATGAGCATCATGCCGCCCGTGAGGTTTTCTGTGCCACTGACTTGACCGCGCCGACTGGCTAAGTCACCGGCGATATCACCCATGTAGACATCGGGGGCAAGGATTTCAATACGGACGATCGGCTCCAACAAGGTGGGATTGGCCCGAGAAAGCGCATCCAACATGGCTTTCCGACCGGCGGCAACGAAAGCAACTTCTTTGCTGTCAACAGGGTGATACTTGCCATCATAGACCGTCACGCGAACATCATAGATGGGGTAACCAGCGATATAGCCTTGATCCAGGACTTCTTTAACGCCTTTTTCGACCGCTGGAATAAAGTTGTAGGGAATTGCGCCCCCCTTGACTTGGTCAACAAACTTAAAACCTGCGCCACGAGGCAACGGATCAATGCGAAGGTAGACTTCACCAAATTGACCGGCACCGCCTGTTTGTTTCTTATGACGAGCATGACCTTCTGCAGAAGAGGAAATCGTTTCACGATAAGGGATACGTGGCGTGCGGGTTTGAATTTCCAATTTGTATTGAGAGGCCATGCGCTTCAAAACTAATTTGAGGTGCTGTTCGCTCAAGCCACGCAAAACCGTTTCGTTCATGGTGGCGTCATGCTCTACCGCGAGGGTTGGGTCTTCACTGACCATCTTATCGATCACTTCTGACATACGGCTTTCGTCACCGCGGCGGGCGGGGCTCACCGCTAATCCGAACATCGGTTTCGGGAAATTGAGTTTTTTCATGTAAATCGTGCCGTCAATTGACGCGTCATGCAGCACACTGCCGTAGACGATATCATCGACCTTTGCAACGGCGCCGATGTACCCAGGATTCATTTCATCGACTTCTATGCCTTCTTTGCCCTGAAGCATAATTGGTTTGCCGATCTTGAATGGCTTTTTGCCATCGTCAACATACAGGGTGGAATCTTTGGTGATGCGACCCTGATGCAAACGGAATAAGCCGATCTTTCCAATGTAGGGGTCATTAACCACCTTGAAAACATGAGCGACAACAGGTCGATTAGCGTCAGGAATGGTGACGTATTCGGAACCATCGGGACGATAAAAGAGCGGAGCGTTTGCTTCTGTTGGATTGGGTAAATGGCGCACAAAGACCTTGATCAAATCACGCATGCCGATCAAGTTTTTGGCCGATGTGTAGCAAACCGGAATGATATGGCCTAGGCGTAAGGCTTTGGTTAGCGGCGCGTGCAGGCTCTTTGGATCAACCGCGCCCTCTTCAAGATAGCGTTCCATGGTTTCGTCGTCCATCTCGACGACGCGTTCCACGAAGGCTTGGTGAACTCGTTCAACAGAAGCGAAGTTCGCCTCGCCCTTGTCATTGTCGAAACAGTCAATGACGTGAGAGCGGTCTTTATTGGGTAAGTTAAGCGGCAGAACTTCGTTGCCGAATGCTTCACGCAGCTCAACAAGCAGTTTCATCAGATCAACATCGGGCTGATCAATTTTATTGACGACGATCATTCTGCACAGATTGCGCTCTTTAGCCCACTCCATCATCCGTCGAGTCATCAATTCAATGCCCTTGGTGGCATCGACCACGACACAGACCGTTTTAACGGCGTCCAAAGCGCCCAAGGCTTGACCGACGCAGTCAGGGTACCCCGGAGTGTCTAACAAGAAGATGCGTACTGGCGTGCCGTCATCTTTTTGAGCATTGAGGTGGGCCACTGTAGTGCGCAAAGAGTGTTGCACTTCTTTTTCCATGGGATCAAAGTCACCCACCGTGTTGCCCTTTTCGACCGACCCGACTTCACTGATGACGCCATTACGGTATAAAAGAGCTTCCATCAAAGTGGTTTTTCCCGTGGAACCGTGACCCACCAAGGCTACAGTACGAAGATTCTCTACAGGATATTGACTCATAATGATCCCCCTAATCGGTAAACAATGAATAGTCACTTTTCTTATTGTGCGCCTTTTATTGGCCGACGGGGAAAAGAAAATTTCGAGATTTGACTAACGTCGTGTAAAAGGTAGAAATTAGCAGATACCGCCGAGAAACCCTAAGTTCAAGTTTGAGTAAAGAGGCTTAATGGAAGAATTTAAACAGTGGTGAGGCGGTAGCCGACGCCTCGAACACTCTCTATACGGAGGCTGTCTCCGGCAAAGTCTGACAGCTTATGGCGAACGCTAGAGATATGAACATCAATGGCCCTGTCATATTGACCGTGGGGGCGGCCTAACACTTCAGGATAAATGACGGCCTTGGAAACTGGTTTGCCAGCGTGTTTGGCGAGGAGCTTTAAAAGTGAAAACTCCGTTCCTGTCAGATTGATATGAGCCCCGTTGATGCTGGCCGAATTATGCTGTTCGTCGATAACAAGCGGTCCCACTTTAATTGGCTCAAGCGCTTGTAGCCGTTTCCGTTCACGGTTTTGTGCCAATTCTTTAATTTGAGTCAGAATGTCAACCAGTGGGGTTGGTAAATGCAGGCATTGTTCTTTAGGCAGCGCGCATCGGTGCAAAATTTTTTCGTCGATATCTGCCGACACTAGCGCAAGGACGGCCATATCCGGATATTCGCCCGAGAGGGCATTGATAAGCGCGCAGTCGTTGGCGTTAGATAAGTCAATGACTGCGATTTCAAAACTCGACTGTTTGCAGCACAGAATGGCGTCGCTTAATGAGTAGACCGCTCGCACATCGTAAGCACAGAAAATTAAAAAATCTGCGAGTAAGGCTTCGAAGACGCTATCGTGATGAACGAGAAGAATTTTTGGCTGCATAGGCGCCGATTAATGGAAAATTTAAATGAAACCGAATAATACAGGGATTCTAAAAAAAACTCACGGACTAAGCTCAATAGAGTATTAGACGTTGATTATGTTTCAATTTTGTACTTTTTGGATGGAGAGTTTTACATTAAATTCGTGCAAACTTATATTGAGAATGATTTCTATTGTGACGAATGAAAACAATTAAATTTTCCTTATTGTTCGCGCTGTCGACAAGCGTTTTAAGTGGTTGCGCTGTTGCGCCGGTTGAGATGAGTTCGCAGCAAAGGTCAGTGATTCCTGAACAATGGAGTCAAGGCGAAGGGGTGCCGCAAGAGCAGGCTCTTCGGGTCGCACCAAAAGAATGGTGGGCAAGCTGGGGTGATGAGACCTTAAATGAGCTTATCAGCAAGACGTTGGATAACAACACGGACATTGCAACCGCCCAGGCCAACTTGCGCTCAGCGATGGCTGCACTAAGCGGGGCAACCGCTTCATTGTTTCCAACAGCAAATTTGGGAGCGGATGCCAGCCGCAATCGCCAGAACGGCTCTTCCAGCGAGAGCTTCGGCGCAGACGCTTCTGCGAGTTGGACCTTTAGTTTTGGCGGACGCGATGTGTCGGCAAGACGTGCCGCTCAGGCCAGTGCTCATGCGTCAGAGCTAACTTTGGAAGATACAAAAAGCGCGATGACCAGCGAGGTGGCACTGACTTATGTGCAATTGCGCCTGGCGCAAACTCGCATGCAAATTGCTTTGCAAAGTGAAAAATCCTACAAAGAAGCAATGGATTTAACACAATGGCGTTACGAGGCTGGACTCGTTTCGGCTACTGACTATGAACAAGCAATTGCTCAATACGAAAACGCGAGGGCATCCATTGCAACCACTCATCACAATATCTTGCAGTATCAAACGGCGCTGTCACGCCTGACCGTTCTGCCATTGGCAAATATCCAGTCCCTACCTCAGGGACCTATTCCGTTGCCTCCGGAAAACATTGCAGTTGCCATTCCTGCGGATGTTTTGTCTTTACGCCCTGATGTGCAGGCGGCAAAAGAGAACGTTAGGGCTGCCATGGAAAATGTTCGTGTCGCGCAGGCGGATTTTCTACCGAGCTTGTCGCTAACGGGGACTATCGGTACCGCTGCGGCAACGGTCGGCGCCTTGGGAAGCAGTGGGTCAGGAATCGGCGCTTTGGTCGGAGCCCTTTCGATGCCTTTTCTTAACTGGGGTGATGCGATAGAAGCGACGGAAACACAAAAGGCTAATTTGGATCGGGCTCAGGCCGACTACACGGCCACTTTAGTTGGTGCCTTGGAAGAGACAGAGAATGCGCTTTCGGGTATTCGAGCCAGTGCTGCTAAAAAGGCATCGCTTCGCAAGGCAACGCAAAGCAGTCAGTTGGCGGCGCAACTCGCTCTACAGCAGTATTCCAGCGGTTTGGAAGATTACCAAACAGTATTAACAACGCAACGTTCACTGTTAGACGCACAAGACAGTGAGGCAAGTAACTGGGCAGATTGGGCAATCGCTCACATTGACTTGTACCGGGCACTTGGTGGCGGTTGGATGCCGCCTGACAAGCAAGAAAGGAAATAAGTTCATGGCAAACGAAAAAGAAGCGATTAAAAATTTGTTGGGAGAGGATCAACCGAAAACTTGGTCAACGAAGAAAAAGATCGTTGCCGGTGTGGTGACCGTTGCCATTATTTCGGCCTTTTCTTGGTGGATGGGGTCTAAAGACGCGGGACCTCGCTACTTAACGGAGTCGGTTTCAAAGGGCAATTTAGTTGTCAATGTAACGGCAAACGGCACGCTCGAAGCAGAACGTGAGGTCACTATTGGCTCGGAGCTGTCTGGCATTGTTGAGAATGTGTTGGTTGATGTAAATGACACGATTAAGCGTGGCCAAGTGCTTATTGAATTGGACACGGCTAATTTGCAGGCGACCGTTTTAAAAGCGAAGGCGGCGCTGGCGAGCGCGCAGGCAACAAAAAAAGAGGCAGAAGCCACGTTAGTGGAGGCTAACGCGAAATATAAGCGCTTGCTTAATGTAAGAAAGCTTTCTGGAGGGAAAACGCCTGCCCAGACTGAAATTGATGAACAAGCCGCTGTTGTGGCGCGTGCCGAGGCTTCTGTAGAAACGGCTAAGGCACAAATCCAAAACGCGGAAGCTGAACTTGAGACGGCGAATACCGATTTAACAAAAGCCTACATTTCATCTCCAATTGATGGTGTGGTCCTTTCTCGCTCGGTTGAGCCGGGTTACGCAGTGGCCGCCTCTTTGCAGGCCGTGGAGCTATTGACTATTGCAAGCGACCTAAGAACGCTGGAGTTGGAAATCGATGTTGACGAGGCTGATGTCAGCATGGTCAAGCCCGGTCAAAAAGCGACGTTCACCGTGAGTGCCTATCCAAATAAAAATTTCCCGGCGACACTGACGAAAGTCGCTTATGGACCGGAAGAGACTGAAGAATCGACGAATGTGGTGACTTACACCGCTTATTTGACGGTCGCTAATAATGACCTGTTATTACGGCCTGGTATGACAGCGACGGCGCGCATTGTGACTGAAAGTCGTAACGATGTGCTGTTAGTGCCTAACACGGCCTTGCGGTTTGTGCCTAGTGTGTCAGTCGGCTCGAGTGCGGTAAGTAGCTTGATGATGGGGCCGCCTCACAGTGGCAATAACAAAAAGTCCACAGATGTCGGAGGGGCTGCGACGCAAAGGCAAAGCACCGTTTGGGTATTGCGTGGTAACAATGCGCAACAACTTTCGATTATCACCGGGGCGAGTGACGGAACAAAAACCGAGGTCATTTCTGGTGATCTGAAAGAGGGCGACTTGGTGATTACGAGCCAGTTAAAGTCTGGTTCGTAGGGAGTGTCAAATGGCTCAAAAACAAAGCCTTGTACAGTTAATTGACATCCACAAGCGCTACGGTCATGGTGAGGCGGCGTTTTACGCCCTGCAGGGAGTTGATTTCCAAATCGAGGAAGGCGATTTCGTTGCAGTTATGGGCCCTTCGGGATCAGGTAAGTCCACATGTATGAATATTGTTGGAGCGCTTGATACGCCGACATCAGGCCAGTATCTTTACCGTGGTGTTCATGTGGAGATGATGACTCAAAATGAGCGGGCGCTTTTACGAAGGAAATATTTTGGGTTTATTTTCCAAGGTTTTAACCTTCTACCTCGCACGACAGCATTGGAAAATGTTGAATTGCCCCTTTTATATCGTGGAGTTGCTCGTGAGGAGCGTCATCGACTGGCTCGTCAGGCGCTGGATCGGGTGGGGCTTTTGCGTTGGGAGAGTCACACCCCTGGAGAACTTTCGGGTGGTCAACAGCAACGCGTTGCGATTGCTAGAGCCATCGTGTCGCGTCCGCAACTCTTGTTGGCTGACGAACCGACCGGTAGTTTGGACACAAAGCGAAGCATTGAAATCATGCAGTTGCTCAAAGATCTTAACGAACAAGACGGCATCACCGTTGCTTTGGTGACTCATGAACCGGATATGGCGCAATTTGCAAAGCGCATTGTGCATTTTAGAGACGGTAACATTGATTTGACTCAGGGAGCCGCACATGTGGGGTAATGCCTTTTTATTGGCTCTTCGACAGATTCGCCGCAATCCGATGCGTTCGTTGCTGACGGTGTTGGGCATTGTCATCGGGGTTGCTGCCGTCATTACGATGGTGACTGTGGGTAACGGCGCCACGCAAGCTGTGCGTGAGCAGATCGAAAGTTTGGGCAGTAATCAATTGATGATTCGTCCCGGACAGCGCATGGGGCCTGGGGGTGCGGCGGGAGCGATTTCCTTTAAGTTAGAGGATGTCGATGCTATCGCGAATCAAATCGCCGGCATTAGGGCTGTGGCGCCGCAACGGTCTACGACGATGACCGTCGTTGCTCAGGGACGCAACTGGTCCACTCAGGTGATCGGGAGTTCAAATCAGTATTTCATTTTGGACAATCGCCAACTAAGTGCTGGTCGCTATTTTGAAGTGCAGGAAGAAACATCTGGAGCGGCCGTCTGTGTTATTGGTACAACTATTCAGAAAGAAATTTTCGGTCAGGTTAATCCGGTTGGAGAGATGTTAAGGACTGGAAAATTCTCCTGCCGAATTGTTGGTGTGTTGGAAAGTAAGGGACAGGCAGCCATTGGTGGAGACCAGGATGATTTGGTTGTGATGCCGATTACGACCTTCCAGCGGCGTGTTTCCGGCAATAGTCGAGTATCCGCGATTTTAATTTCGGTGGATTCTCAAATTGATCGACAGATGATAACCGAAAGTCTCCGAAGTTTGATGAGGGAAAGGCGATCGTTGTCCGATACCGATGCAGATAATTTCATGATTTTGGATACTGAAGAAATTGCTCGGCGAGTTTCGAGCACAACTGAAATTATGACGATGCTTTTGGGGGCTGTGGCAGCTGTCAGTTTGGTTGTTGGCGGCATTGGCATCATGAATATCATGTTGGTGAGCGTGACAGAAAGAACCCGGGAAATTGGAGTGCGGTTGGCCATTGGTGCGATGGCTCGGGAAGTATTGATGCAATTCTTGATCGAAGCCGTGGTGCTTGGAGCCATGGGAGGAATGATTGGAGTGTTGATCGCTTTTGTCGGATCCATCGTTTTGTCGAACCTAATGAACATTCCCTTTATTTTCAATCCTGGGATTAATATGATTGCTTTCGGTTTCGCAGCACTTACCGGGATTATTTTTGGGTATTTCCCGGCTCGTCGTGCTGCTCAGTTAGATCCGATTGAGGCAGTAAGACACGAATGATTAAAAAATGTTTGACGATTCTGGCGTTACTTTTTTCGATGACAGTAGTAGCGGCCGAGTATCCGAAAGTTCTGAATATAACTTATGTCAAGGCGCCGTTTAATATTCAGAACATGGTGATGAAAGAACACCGTCTGCTGGAGAAGGAGTTTCAGGCAGAGGGCATTCAAATCCATTGGATTCCAATCAAGGCGGGCTTGAACCAAGTGCGTGGAATGGCCGCTGGGGAAATTGACATGGTCTCTGCCATGAATACGAGCACCCTGTTGATTGCTAATTCTGCAGGGAATCGGATTGTTATTGTTGATGGCGTAGCCCATCCGGATGAGACCTTCGCTCTTGTTGCCAAGCCTTCTGTTGCCAAAAATCTTCTTGATTTAAAGGGTAAACGTATTGTTGGCCCGAAGGGAACCGTGCTGCATCACATGCTCTTGGCGTCGTTGGTTCAAAGCGGTATGACGATGAAAGACATTGATTTTGTCTCGATGAATTTACCCGCTTCGCTGACGACGCTTTTAAGCGGACGAGCCGATGCGGCATTAGTGGCGGCGGGTGGCGTACTAAGAGCTCAAGCGGAAGGGTATCAACCGATTGTGAAAGCCAAAGGGGTGATCGGCACGAATCTTGTGTTAGCCGCCCGTGCCGATTTCGCACAACAGTACCCGCACTTAGTCGACCGAGTTGCCAAAGTCAATCGACAGGCGCTGGCCTGGGCGCTCGCTCATCGGGATGAAGCGGTGGCATTGGGGGCAAAAGAGCATCACATTTCACTTGAAGAGGCTCAAAAACTATTTGATTGGTCGAACTTTTATGCGGATTTAACCGCAGACGATGTCAAATCATTGGAAGATAGCCAGGCTTTTTTGTTGTCAGAGAAAATGATGACCCGGCCTGTGGATGTCAAGTCTCTATTTTGGCCTAAGGCACCTTAAAAAATGAACAAAAAACCGCGTCAGCGAATTGACGCGGTTCCCTTTTAAAGTGTGGTTTAGGAATTAATTTTCACGTGTCGTTGCAATTAATCCACGGCGAGCCGCCCACGTCCACGGGGTCTTCAGCCATTCTTCAATGACGGCTTGTTGTTCTTCGGAAATTACTCCCATCGTCACGGCTTTTGCGACAATGCGCTTGAATTCAATCATGCGATGAGCCTGGATGCCAGCGTCTTTAAAGAGTTCGGCTGTTTCGCTCATGTCAAAGTTTGTGATGCTGACGCAATCGGTGACGATGGCTCCCTCTTCTCGCAATGTTTTGATGGCGTCAAGGCAAGACAAGCCGGTCGAGATATGGTCTTCAATGATCAACACTCGCAAGCCTTTGACGCTACCGCCTTCGATGCGGTCGAGATCGCCGTAGGTCTTGGCACGTTGACGCACATAAATCATCGGACAATTTAAACGGTAGGCCAAGGCGGCGCTATGGGTTAAGCCACCGGCATCCACCCCGGCGATCATGTCATACTTCAAACCCCAGGCATCAATCAACGAAGCCATGGTTTCAATGACATCGTGCCAGGCGTCTGGATGGGTGATTAGTTTGCGGTTATCGACATAAATCGGCGTGACCAGACCGGACTTCAAACGAAGCGGTTCTTCGGTTAAGAAAGCCACTGCGTTTAACGAGAGCAGGTTTTCGATCAGAATGTTTTCAGCAAGCATAGATGGCATGTTTGTTTCTCCTCTCATTATTTCTTGGCTAACGGAGCGTACGGTTCAATACCGAGGGCCATACGACCATTACGTGTGGCAATTTCTACTAAATCTTCAAATTGGTCATAGCGACAACCAGTTGCCATGAGCGTCAGTTCATGCCACATGTCACCGCCGTTCCAAGGCACCATGGCATCAGCCACGTTATCAACACCAATTGCGACTCGGACACCAGCAGGGACCAATTCATCCACCGGGGTCATGGAGTTGTGCAAGGGCCCCACAGCTTCGGTACGCGGTGTGTCAATCCAGGCAGTCGGGCAAGCGATCATCATCACACCGGCTTCACGCATCAGTTCATAAAGGCGTTGACGATATTTTTTGGAGTGAGCAGCAATGGAGATCCCATGAACGCCGACCACACGACCTTGAAGACCAAATTCGATGGTCTTCAAGCACATTTGTTCAGTTTCATATTCCACAGCCTGGTTAAATTGGTCAACGTGGGCGTGTACCATCTTGCCTTGCTCTTTGGCAGTGCCCATGATGATGTTCCATGCTTCGTCGGCTTTGCCATAGTCCCGTTCATCACGTTTCGGCAAGGCGCCAATGATGTCAACAAGTTCCGCACCGATATCAAACCATTTGCGTGCTTCTGGCTCAATCACACCTTTTAGTGTTTGGTTGGCAAATTTTACGGTGATCTGATCTTTGTAATGCTCACGAGCCTTCATGCCGGCAATGATGGCTCGATCTTCACTTTGCGGGTCAATATCAACAAACGTGCAAAGCCCTGTAACACCTTGGCTGATCATGAGTTCAAACATGGTCGAGAAGCGGGCGTAAAAATCCTCAACGGTCGACTCCCGTTTGAGACGGTCCAAGGCATCCCATTTTTGTTGCAACGTACAGGTTCGACGCATCTCCATAATCTCAGGGCTCAACGTGAAGGAACGATCAGCGTGAGCATGCGTATTGACCCAGCCACCGTTGGCCTTAATCATCGGCTCCAACATGGCACGGACGGTATTCGGTGTTGCGTTCATTGCTCTCTCTCTAAGGTTGGTTAATAACAAAACGGTTTAAAAAAACGGCAATCCTTAAAAAGGATTGCCGTTAAAAAATACATCCCCCGTCGCTTTGTATAAAGCGGCTCGTTCGCGTCGTGCTCGAGCATGTACGAAGGAAAACATAAATTTCACCATGACCCTTGCGGGTTAAAAACACATTAACCCGCCATTTTATCTTAAAAAACGACTAAATTGCCAGAATTGCGGTCGTTATTTTTTTGTATTATCCCAAGGGTTTTTAAAAACAGTTAGATAGCTAGTTAGTCTCAAGTATAGAGCGCTTTATAGATGGAAACAAATCAAGGCAAATGGCGCTGATATGAAACGCCCCCAATTCGTTGCAACAGAATTGAGGGCGTTGCAATAAAGCTGTTGTAGGAGATATCGGATCTGTTTAGAAAGGAATATCCTCGTCTAAGTTATCCAAGCTGCCGCCAACCGGAGAAGGGATGGATTCGGTATGACGTTGTTGATAATTTGAGGCCGGAGCATGTTCAGAATGGGCCGGAGCCGGACGACGCGGCGCTGATTCAAAACCGCCAGCAGGCGCATCAGTTCGTTCACGAGAGCCAAGCATTTGCATGGATTCGGCAATAATTTCCGTTGAGTAGCGATCTTGTCCATCCGGTCCCTGCCACTTGCGAGTACGCAAACGACCTTCCACATAAACAGGGCGCCCCTTACGCAGGTATTCAGCGGCGATTTCAGCCTGACGACCGAAGAAAACAACTCGGTGCCATTCCGTTTCTTCTTGTGGCTGACCGTTTGAGTCCTTATAACGACGAGAAGTGGCCACCGTGATAGTGGTGATTGCCGTACCGCCTTCGGCCGTGTAACGGGTATCCGGGTCTCTTCCCAAATTACCAATAATGATGACTTTATTGACTGAAGCCATAATCTTTCATTCCCAAAAACTTGATGCCAACAGGAAGGGCATCGAATATACGCAACCCGATAAAGCCAGTCCCTATCGTGCGGATCGTTTGATGAGGATTTTCGCTATTTTTCGGGAGCATATCCAAAAATATGCTAGGCGTTATTTTGAAGTAACCGAAGGAAAAAATCCACCAAAGCAAGGGATTTTCGTTGAACTTGAGGGTATTTCTTTTTGAATGGAACGTGTTACTTTTACGGAGTGGTGGTCTTTTAAGTTTGGAATGTTCAGTTCGTTGATAGAAAGCCAGCGCAGCAAATCCCTGACTTGAGTCAGCGGATAGGGCGTTTGGTGTGAATGTCGGCTAGGATAAGATCATGAAATCGAACACTCCCACATTTGTCATCGAGTTGCCGCTGTGTGTGAACGATCAACAGAATCGTTTTTTCAGACAGGTGTTTGAGTTTGGTCTGACGTTGTATAACGCCACGCTCGGCTCCGCTTTAGGCAGGCTCCAACGAATGCGGGAGAGTCTGTCATGGCGTCAAGCACGCTCTATGCCCAAAGGCAAAGAGCGCAGTAAACACTTTTCCGATTTGCAAAAAGCTTATGGTTTAACCGAAAACGGTTTAAGAACAATAGCGAATAACCACCGCAAGGCCAGCGGCCGCAACGACATAGGAGCTCACGAAGCCCAGTGTATCGGACGTACCGTTTGGCGAGTGTTGGAACGCCAAGCGATTGTTTGGCGCAAACAGGTCTTGAAACTCATCATTCTCGACACGTCTTACTTCAAGGAGGCCTTGGCCGATCCTACCGTGCCGACTCGAACCAAACGCATTAAGGATTGACGAATAGTTTGTCGGACGCTCAACGACAAGACGTGCTGGTTTTCGCCGATCTGTTTGGAGGGCATGCCCCCCCCTGTAAGTCAAGTGATTGAATTGAATGCCTATGAGCTGAAATTGTCGCAATACGATCCGGCAACGGACACGTACCGAAAGAAAGCGTTGAAGGAGCGATGGCATCGCTGGGGCGAGACTGACATCCTTGTTCAGCGGGATGTGATGTCGGAGTTCTTGGCGGGCCATGTGACGGAAAAAGGGCATGACCGACCCCTCTTGTTAAGCAAGTGGGTGACTGCGGAAGCGCTGTTGAGCGATAGCGGTCTGTGCCGACATGAACTTCGTAACGATCGAGGAGCTTCGACAGAATATCTGAGACTCACGAGTCCGGAGGCCAAAAGGCCGATGGGGCGGAAAAGAGGTCTATCGCGAACACTTTGTGCCAAAAGCGACGTTAGGCCAGGCGTTGCGAAAGTAACTCCGCCCAAAAAGTTTTTTATTGGTTAAAGTGAATCCTTCGTATTCATACAAGGGAGCTTCAAAGTCCAAAACTTTAGCCGGCAAAAGTTTTTATCTGCTTTTATTGTGTAATTCTCTATTTTTGCGTAATATTCATTACGTATTTTTACGTTACGCAAATTCTCGATATGGCAACCAATCCTTTTAAATACGGAACAATCGTTCAAGAACCGTACTTTACGGATCGCAAGGACGAACTAGAGACAATCAAGCAAACACTTCAATCGCCTAACCATCTTATCTTGATCAGTCCGCGTCGATTCGGCAAAACCAGCTTGATACTGAAGGTCGTTCAAACGCTCAAGCGTCCCTTTATATTTATCAATGTTCAAAAAGCGGTCAGTGCCACGGATCTTGCCGGGCTCATCGTCAAAGAAACGCTTAAACAGTATCCTTTGGAAAGAATTAAAAGCTTCTTGAAGCACTTTCGCATTGTCCCGATGATATCCCTAAATCCCATCACAAACGGCATGGATATTTCATTTAATCCCAATGCGGATTCAAATGTTTTATTGGAAGACGCGCTGGGGCTCATTGAAACGGTGAGCACGGAGACAGAACGTCTTATTGTGGTCTTTGATGAATTTCAAGAAATTTTGGAGTTGGAAAAGGGGATTGATAAGAAGCTTCGGGCCATTATGCAGGAACAGACTCGGGTTAATTACGTTTTCTTGGGCAGTCAGGAAAGCATGATGAGCGGCATCTTCGAAAAGGTGAAGTCCCCCTTTTATCATTTCGGCCAACTGATGCACTTAAAGAAGATTCCTTTTGATGACTTTAAAAACTATATTAAAAACGGTCTTGATACCGTTTGTCACGATGCCGAGACACTGGCTGAAGAAATTTTGACAATCACCAACTGTCATCCTTACTACACGCAGCAATTGGCTGCGACGGTATGGGATCTTTTGAAATATAAAAAGCTTGACAAGGAAAGCGGGGTAGTTCAGTCCGCCATGAATCAATTGATCGCCGTTCATGATTTGGATTTTGAGCGGCTTTGGACGGGCTTTAATAAAAATGAGCGCCGCATCCTGCGCGATCTGACCCTCATTGGAAAACTTTCCAGCAAGGATGGCTACGCCGCCAGCACGACGTACTCAACCGCAACGAGGATGCTCAAGTCGGGTTATTTAATAAAAACGGACACCTACGAAATTGAAGATCCGTTTTTCAAGTATTGGATTCTGTCCAAGTTAAATTGAAAACTTTTGCTGGCAAAAGTTTTAGCTTGCAAAGGGCGTTCTTTTCATTCTCAGTGTTGCGATTTGCCAGACTCCCATCCCCTATCGCTTTTTGCTCGAATATGTTGCTCAGAATACAATCCGGATAAATTAAACAATTGACGAAGAAATCGTATGTCTGACGAAATTCGGATTCGCGGTGCACGCACTCATAATTTGAAAAATATTGACCTAGATATTCCCCGGAACAAGTTGGTTGTAATTACCGGTCTGTCGGGGTCTGGGAAAAGTTCTTTAGCATTCGATACGTTATATGCTGAGGGACAGCGCCGGTATGTTGAGAGTTTGTCGGCTTACGCCAGACAATTTTTAGACCTAATGGAACGCCCCGATGTCGATTTGATTGAGGGGTTATCTCCAGCAATCGCCATTGAGCAAAAATCGGGAAATCCAAATCCGCGCTCAACGGTGGGGACTATTACGGAAATCATGGATTATCTACGGCTTTTGTATGCCCGCGTTGGAGTTCCCTATTGTCCAATTCACCATCTGCCTCTGGTGGCAACGCCTGTTTCCGAGATGGTGGACCAAACTCTGTTGCGCCCGCAGGCAAGCAAAATCATGGTCGTTGCCCCGTTGCTCAGAGAACAGTTGGTGCCAGATTTCAATTTTTTCTTAGATCTTCAGACACAAGGATTTATTCGCTTTCGGATTGACGGTGAAATTTATGAATCAGGATCTCTGCCGGAAATTGATCGCAAGCCGCATGATGTTGACGTAATTGTGGATCGGTTGCGGGTTAGAAGCGATATCAAACAGCGTTTAGCTGAAAGCCTGGAGACGGCATTGCGTTTAACCGGTGGTCGTGTGTTGGTTGAAGACATGCAGTCCGGCGAGGCTCAGGCGTTTTCGAGTTTTTATTGTTGCCCGGAATGTGGGTTTAGTGTGACAGAGCTAGAACCCCGGCTTTTTTCCTTCAATAACCCTAAGGGCGCATGTCCGGATTGTGGCGGTCTCGGCGAAAAAATGGTTTTCACCGAGGAAAGTGTTGTGAGACACCCTGAACTCTCACTCAGCTCCGGTGCCATTCACGGCTGGGATCGAAGAAACTTATATAACTTTGATCTGATTGAAGCGGTAGCCAAAGCGCTCGACTTTAGTGTTGATACGCCTTGGAATCAATTAAAGCCAAAGGAGCGTCAAGCACTGCTTTTTGGTCTAGGAGAGAAAAATATCGATATGCCGTACCGCCGCAACGGTGAATTATTGTGGCAAAAGGGGCCTTTCGAGGGCGTGATCGCCATTTTGGAGCGGCGTTTTGCTGAAACTCAAAGTGAAACGGTTAAAGAGGAACTTAATCGTTATCGGGTTTTAAAACGCTGCCCGACTTGTCAGGGCACTCGCTTAACGGAAGCGGCTCGGCACGTTTTTATTGGAGAGGGGGAGCAGAAAAAAGCCATCTACGAGATTAGCGCCATGTCGTTGGAGCAGGCCAAGGATTATTTTTTGCACTTGCAAGTCAATGGCGCTCGAAGTGAGGTTGCGAGAAAACTCATAGACGGAATTTCCCAGCGCTTGCAATTTCTCAATGATGTGGGACTTGGGTATTTGTGCTTGGATCGTCGAGCCGATACGTTATCGGGAGGAGAGGCGCAACGGATCCGTTTGGCAAGCCAAATCGGGTCTGGCTTGACTGGAGTGATGTACGTGCTTGATGAGCCGTCAATTGGATTGCATCAGTGTGACAACGATAAGCTGATTGAGACGATGAAGCGGCTTCGGGATTTGGGCAACTCCGTGATTGTGGTCGAACACGATGAAGATACGATTCGTGCGGCTGATTTCGTTGTGGATATGGGACCGGGGGCCGGTGAGTTGGGAGGTCGTGTGGTGGCGGCCGGAACGCCGATTGAAATTGAGGAGTCCGATTCGTTGACCGGACTTTATCTTAGTGGGAAAAAGACAATTGAAATTGAGAAAAAGCGTCGTAAACCGGAGCATTTTCTACGAATTATTGGCGCACATGGTCATAATTTGAAAAATGTGACCTTAGAGATTCCCCAAGGTCTTGTCACGGTAGTCACTGGAGTTTCAGGCTCAGGGAAATCCACGCTGATTAACGACACGCTCTATCGGATTGCGGCTAAAGCGTTTTATCGAGCAAGCGCAGAGCCTCAGCCCTATCAGAGCATCGAAGGTTTGGAGCTTTTTGATAAGGTTGTCAATGTTGATCAAAGTCCGATCGGCCGCTCGCCTCGGTCCAACCCGGCAACTTACACGGGGCTATTTGCGCCGATTCGCGAAATTTTTGCTCAAACACCTACAGCTCGTGAACGAGGCTACGACGTAGGACGCTTTAGCTTTAATGTGCGAGGCGGTCGCTGTGAGGCATGTCAAGGAGACGGATTTATTCGCGTTGAAATGAATTTTTTGCCAGATATGTATGTGCCTTGTGAGGTCTGCCACGGTAAACGCTATAACCGTGAAACGTTGGAGGTGCTTTATAAGGGACTTAACATTGCCCAGGTTTTGGATTTAACAGTTGATGAGGCTGCGCAGTTTTTCTCCGCGCATCCAGTGATTACAAGAAAACTCCAGACCCTGCACGATGTTGGCTTAGGTTATATTCGCTTAGGTCAGAGTGCTTTGACGCTTTCAGGCGGAGAAGCCCAAAGAATGAAATTGGCATTGGAGTTATCCAAAAAAGACACCACCCGCACACTTTACATTCTCGATGAGCCGACAACTGGATTGCATTTTGAGGATGTTCAAATGCTAATTAGGGTTATTGGCAAATTACGGGATGCAGGAAATACGGTGGTGATTATCGAACACAATCTTGATGTCATTGCTTCAGCTGACTGGATTATTGATCTGGGGCCCCAGGGGGGGGAAGCTGGCGGAGAAATTGTGGCCACAGGGACGCCGGCGCAGATTGCGAAAAATAAAGTGAGCGTCACAGGTCAGTACCTGAAACGGCACCTTAAGGGACGCTCAAAATAACACCAAGAGGCCATTCGGCCTCCTGGATAAGCTAAAAGGGTATTTATTCGCAGTTTTTCTGGAAATTCCAAGAATGTTTACACATATCGTCCAGCGTGTAACGGGCTTTCCAACCTAAAAGTTCAAATGCCCGTTGGGGATTGGCGTAGTTACTGGCGACATCGCCAGCTCGACGGGCGACAATTTCATACGGAATGGAGTGACCGCAAGCTTTTTCATAGGCGTGGATAATGTCCAGTACGGAATAGCCGGTTCCTGTTCCAAGATTAATCGCAATCCAGCCTGTGTGTGTTTGGCTGTACGCTGCCGCGCAAACATGCCCTTCGGCTAAATCAACCACATGGATGTAGTCGCGAACCCCAGTGCCGTCAGGCGTATCGTAGTCATTGCCGAAAACTCGCACGGCCTTCATTTTGCCGGCAGCCACCCGGGCAACATAAGGCAGCAGGTTATTAGGAATACCGCGAGGGTTTTCGCCAATTAACCCGCTTTCATGGGCGCCGATAGGATTGAAGTAGCGTAGGCAAACCGCTGACCATTGCGGATCGCTTGCGCAAAGATCTTTGAGAATTTCTTCCACATGCAACTTCGTTCGCCCGTACGGGTTGGTGACTGATAATGGATGGTTTTCATCAAGCGGAAGATACTGTGGCGTGCCGTAGACTGTGGCGCTCGAGGAGAAAATGATTCGTTTGACGTTGGCATCTTTCATCGCGCGCAAAAGCGTGATGGTGCCGGTAATGTTATTGTCAAAGTATTCCAATGGCTTTTCGACAGATTCCCCGACAGCTTTCAGGCCGGCAAAATGGACGACGGCTTCAATTTGATAGCGTTTAAGCACGTCAAGCATTTGAGCATAATTGCGGATGTCACCCTCTTCAAAGATCGGTCGGAATCCCAGTATTTTTTCTAAGCGATCCAATACGGAAGGATCACTATTGGTGAAATTATCAAACAAGACAACTTCATGGCCGTTTTGAGCCATCGCGACCGCAGTATGTGAGCCGATAAAACCAGCTCCTCCCGTCAATAAAATGCGCATGATAAGAGTACCCTCGACAAATTAGATTTTCGGCAATGATACCCAAGGGATTGGAGAACGTCTAATCGAGTGCCGTCAAAACCAGTCTAGGTCAAAAGTTTTTTATTTCTCAAAGCTTTTCGTTAATATGCAAGAAATACAGTCTACCAATGGTGGAAGAAATCCATGCGTTTGTTGTTCATCGTGCTGTGTGTCGCCTTCAGCGTTATAGCGACAAGTTTTGATCACTTAGCTTGGGCCGGCCCCTCAAAGGGGGATCGCCCTAAAGTTGCGTTGGTTCTTTCCGGGGGCGGAGCAAGAGGCTTTTCTCATGTCGGTGTAATCAAGGTGTTAGAGGAACTGGGTGTCAAAATTGACATAGTGACCGGCACCAGCATGGGGGCTATGGTTGGAGGCGGTTATGCATCCGGGTATAGTGTTGAGCAAATGCAGGATATTATTTTGGGTGTGGATTGGCGGCAAATGTTTGCGTTGCGTGGGGATCGTGATGAAATCAACTGGCGCCGTCGGGAAGATGATTTTAAGAATCTGGGGGTGAAAGAAATCGGCATTGCCAGTGATCGTTTACTCTTTCCCGATTCGGTCGTGCCGGCTCAACATCTAGGAAATTTTCTTAATCAAATTACACGTCATGTCAGTGCGATTAATGATTTGAGTCAACTTGCCATTCCGTTTGCCGCCATTGCGACGGATTTGGATGACGGCAGTATTGTGGTGATGCAAAAAGAGGCAACGCTTGAACAGGCAATGCGGGCGTCAATGTCTGTTCCTGGAGCTTTTTCGCCTTATCCCTACAAAGGACGCTACTTAGTCGATGGTGGACTAGCTCAGAATTTACCGGTTGAGCAAGCGCGAGCCATGGGGGCAGATATCATTATTGCCGTGAATGCGAGCACTCCATTGATGAAGGCTGGAGAGATTCACTCAGTGGCAGGCGTGATGGCTCAGATGGTGGGGATTCTGACGGAAAGAAACGTCACACAATCGAAGTCGTTGCTCGGGCCGAATGACATTCTGATTACCACCGAGCTGGAGGGATACACATCCGGCGACTTTACAAAGGCACGGGAAATTATTGACGCTGGAGAAAAGAGCGCGAGAAAGTATGCCGCATCCCTAAAGAGGCTGGCGGTTTCTCAGGAGGAATATCGTCAATGGAACCTTGCTCGAGAGTCTGCGGTCAAGCCTCAGGAGCCACACGTTTTTAGCAACATCGAAGTTAAGGGATTGGCAACAGTTAACTCAGAAAGTGTCATTCGCAATGCCAATTTGCCAATTGGAGAACCGGTTACGGAAGCGGAGGTGGCTGAAGCGGCAGCTCGTGTATGGGCTAGCGATGATTTTACTTTGGTGCGTTACCGCTTTGAGCCTGGGCCAAATGGGACAGAAACATTGGTTTTTACCCCGGAGGAAAAGGGATGGGGCTACAACACCATTCGTTTCGGAGGGTCGCTTTCTACAGACTTTAACCAAGAACATACCTTTAATGTCATTTTTGCCCATACATTGGGGTGGGTTAATGATTGGGGTGGCGAATGGCGCAACGAGGCTCAATTAGGGAAAGACAGCTATTTTTCTTCAAGCTTTTACCAGCCGTTGGGACCGGCAAGTCACTTTTTCTTGCAGCCGGAAATTCGGTATGAAATGCAGACTTATGATTGGTATAACGGCTCCAATTATGCGCAGGCAAGAATCAAGAATAACCTTTGGGAAAGTTCACTAGCTTTCGGTGTGGAACTAGGAAAGTCTGCCGTTTTAAAAGCGTCTGTCGGTTATATGGATGCGCGCTCTAAACTCACAGTGGGGGAGGTTGATGGCTATAACAGCATTCAGGACAGCTCCAGCTATGGCGAGGTCAGCTTGCTTTACGACACGTTGGATAATGTGAATTTCCCAACATCCGGTTTTTATCTTGAAGCCAATGCCAGACGATATAAGGATTTCAAAGAAGGCTCTGAACCGGAGGTCAGCGACTATTACCTTAACGCGATGCTGCCGATTCGTCTCTCTGACAACTGGGTGACAGTGCTTTCGGCAGAGGCAGGAAGTTCCAGCATTCCCGGTCGTTATCCTTTGGGAGGACTCTTCAAAATGTCCGGCGCTTACTACGGTCGTTATACCGGTTCGGATATGGTGGCGGCCCGCTTAATCGCTTATCGCCGATTAGCCGAAAGTGGCTTTTTAGGAATGCCACTATATGCTGGATTTAGTCTTGAAACCGGACGAGTGCAAGAGGACCGAGTGCAAAGCTATATGAGCGACAAAGACTTGGGGCAATGGAAACAAGCTGGTAGCCTATTTTTGGCAACGGATTCGTTTATTGGACCGCTTTATTTAGCTTTTGGACAGACCAGTGACCACGATAGCGCAGTTTATTTCTTCTGGGGCAGGCCATTTCATTGACATCTTTTCCGCTGTTGACAATGAGGGTGCGCTACTGTGTCATCGATTTTGCTTAGGGCCGATCAAGAGGAGTGAAACAGGTATTCGGAATCGTGGGCATTGTGTGTTTTGGATGGGGGCACCTTTGATCTTTATGGTCAAATTGGTCAAATGTCCGTCAAAAAGACTTTGCAAAAGCGATTTTAGTTGAATTGATAAGGATGGCTGAGTTGGTTTGGCAAGGGTCGACTCAGTTATCAGGTGATACATTAAAGAGTGAAACACGCCGCAATACGCAGTCGGAATCGGCATTCCCTGCACCCCCGCTCGAATGCAGGGGGATGCAAGGAAATCATTGGCAGAAGGGCTTTAATGATGAACGCTTAAACCGATGGCCTTGGTTGAAAGCCCCACCTCTCGAGTAAAGTAAATGGTGGAGGCGAGCAGACATCCAGACGATAAGAGCAAAAAGCCCAATTTAATCGGATCAAACGAGAGATCGAAAAAACACTCCAAAATGCCGGTGAGCACCTGTAGACCGCTAAATGTTGCGGAAAGGACCACCGTCAAAATGGACATGCGCAAAAGAGCCGCGCGTTTGAAAATAAGCTCAATTTCAAGATTCAAGTCATGATCCTCGCGCGGGGCAATGGCGTTTCGCTCTTTCAGGAGTTGACGAACTCGGTTTGTTGAATGGTTATAGCGAGCAGTCATTGCCAATAGCAACAGACCAACGCCAGAAATTAGGGTGATCGGTGGCAAGGACGTGGTAAGCATCTGATGATATTCAACCATGAGTTTCTCCCTAGTGATGCACGCTCAAACCAAGCGCTTTCATCGAAGTACTGACTTCTTTGGCAAAGATCAGTGTAGAGATCACTACCAAGACAACAGCAACCAGCAAAAGTAGTGATTTCAGAAGCATGAAATCCGAAGCAATGGCAATTTCCGCAATGCTTGCCAACACCAAAAGTGCGCTACACATACCGGAAAGCACCACCAGCAAAATCGCTTGGCGCAAAAGTCGAACACGTAAGAAAATCAAGTCAATCGCATGTTCGAGATCGTCATCTCTTCTTGGTTTTATGGCTTCACTTTGTCGCAGAAGTTGGCGCAATCGGTCAGTGGAGTGGTTATATCGGTTGGTCATCGAGACCAAAAGCAGGCCTACACCGGAAATCAAAGTGATCGGAGTCAACGCCGCCTGTAGTGTAATGCCGTAATCAATCATGGTCGGAAACGGTAACCGTTTGATCCTAAAAATAGAAAGGGCGAAATGATATTCCTTTCCCTGACAAAAAGAAATAGTTACACGGCAGGGTTTTCACGGGGCTTTATTTCGCTTTCGCGAATTTCTGATGTTTCTTTGAGAAAACTCACAGTTTCCGGGTGAATGATTCGCTGATAATCCCTTGTGTTGATGATGATCGAGTGATCCAACAAGCCGGCATTGAACGCTAGCTCGTCATATCGAGTGAACAGGCTTGGATCGGCCACTAGCTTTAAATCGGGATGAAAACTCACGGGAGGAACAGCACCGAATACACAGCCGGTTAATTCCATGACTTCATCTGGGCTCGCAAGCGAGGCGCGTCTCGCTCCAAAATGGATGGCTAACTTGCCTAAGTCGGCTTGTTTATCGGCTGGTAACACAGCCAAGACGTACAATTTAACGCCATTTCCTTTGAGATGACAGACAAGGGCCTTGGCTCCCTGCCCCAAAGCGGTTCCTCGAATTTCAGCAACCGAACGACTGGATTTTCCAGCGGCTTCATGCTCAAGTACGCGAAAATTTGCATGATTTTCACTAAAAAGTGACGTTAATTTTTCGAGAACGTTTTCGATCATGTTTCACCTCGCAAAAAAGTGTTTCCATCTTAGCGCAGATCACTCAATTGTGTGGCAATATGGCGTACGGAGATATGAATTATGGCGAAGTTTGTTTCTTACAAAAATTATTTTTTGATTGCCGCTCCCAATATGTTGGATCCAACCTTTGCTCGAACGGTTGTGTATCTGTGTGAGCACACCGAAAGTGGGGCAATGGGGATTGTGATTAATCGTACGATGGCTCTGAGCGTTGCTAATCTTTTAGAGCGTTTAGATATTGAAAGCCAATCAGAGCGATTGCACTCGGAGTGGCTCTATGATGGTGGGCCAGTGCAGATGGAAAGAGGTTTTGTGTTGCATAGCCCGTACCAGATTTTTCATTCGACGCTTCAGGTCTCAGATCAAGTGATGTTGTCAACTTCGCGAGATGTTTTAGAAGCTATTGGGCGGGGAGAGACATCACCGGATAAATTTTTAGTCAGTCTCGGTTACTCAGGGTGGAGCGCTGGTCAACTTGAAGATGAATTGACAGCCAACGGCTGGTTATTGGCCCCAGCCGATGAATCAATCATTTTTGACATCGCAGCGCCGAAGCGCTATGAGGCTGCACTTGCGCTTTTGGGGCTGACGGATTCTGGACTAGAGGGTTGGACTAAAGAAACGGGGCACGCCTGATGCAAGAAACTCTTTTGTGTTTTGATTTTGGTGAAAAAAGAATCGGCGTTGCCGTTGGCAACACTTTCCTAAAAGAGGCTCGTCCTCTCTGTATTGTGCGTTCAGAGACAAAAGCCGCTCGATGGTCTGGCATTGAAAAATTAGTGGAGGACTGGAGCCCCGATGCCTTTGTGGTGGGATTGCCGCGGCATCCCGATGGCACGCCACACAAAATGACGACGCTATGCGAGCGGTTTGCTCGTCAGCTTCAAGGGCGTTACCATTTGCCCGTTTATTTTGTTGACGAACGCTATTCATCGGTTGTGGTAGACAGTGATGCTACCTGGATTGATGACGAAGCGGCGGCAGTCATACTGCAACAGTATTTTGATGAAACTTCTCAGAAAGATTAGTAAAAATGTACAAGGTTATTGGAGCGTTCCGGTTTTTGGCGGCTTTATTGTTTGCTTTGGCCTGCATTATCCTGGTGTTAGTGTATTTGCAATGGGTTCAACCAGCGAAAAAACGAGGAGTGATTAAAACGTGGGCGGCCGCATTTATGCGCATTGTTGGCATGAAGCTGTCTGTTGAAGGCGAGGTGTATGACAAACCCTGCTTGATAGTTGCCAACCACATTTCATTTATCGATATTTTTGCCCTCAATGCCGTTAAACCAGGACGATTTATTGCAAAAAGCGAGATTGCAGACTGGCCGGTCTTCGGTCGAATCGCCAAAGGGGTGGATACTCTGTTTATTCAGCGGAAAAATCACCGTTCTATCATTACGGTGAATCAACAAATCAGCGGCGCCTTGATGGATAAGCAGACGATTATGCTTTTCCCGGAGGGCAGAACAAGTCCTGGATTGACACTTCTGCCACTAAAGGCCAATCTCATTGAACCGGCAATTTTATCTGCAACGCCCGTATTGCCAGTTGCTCTGTGTTATACCGAACAGGGTCGAAAGACCACTAAAGCGTCGTATGCTAATGTTCAAATTTTCGCTTGTCTTTGGACCATTGTAAGCACCCCAGGGCTGGCGTTGACTATGAAATTTCTCCCATTGATTGATGTCAACGGAAAGACACGGCATGAGGTGGCTAAAGAGGCTTCAGCACTCATGAGTGCCGCTATGGGAGTTGAGGATCCGATGAAGGATGCGCCAGAGCCGCTAAGGCATCATTGTGACGCGATTGGCAATGACTCACTGCCGAGCACTAAAGAACCCGGCAGTGTTGGGTAAGTCTTAAGTTGACTAGGCGAGAGGGTCTAGGTACTGCGGAGCTTTTTCCTGGATGATGCGGCGTGATGGCAGTTCAATCGCAGTCAAGGATCCTCCCCAAATGCAACCCGTATCCAACGCGATGATGTGCGGCCTGAGGATGAGGCCTAGCGTTGACCAATGGCCAAAAACAATGGTGTCGTTGGCAGTTTTTCGGTTAGGGTAGTCGAACCAAGGCATTAAATCCGCTCCCACGGCTTGCGGAGACTCTTTCGCTTTGTAGTCAGGAACCCCTTTTTTATCAACGAATCGAATCCGAGTGAAACCGTTGAGTATTGCGCGCATTCTGGCGCTACCCTTTAGTTTTGGATCCCAAAGGTCCTTGCCATACATTTCTTTCAACGCATCTTTCCAGTGTTTGCTTCTCAGAATGTCGTGGACTTCCCCAGCAAGTTCGTCGGCTTCCTTGATGCTCCACGCAGGATCGATAGCGGCATGCACGAAGGTGTACTCTTTCCAACGATACATAAGGCGTTGATGGCGCATCCAGTCAATGAGCTCTTGCGCGTCGGGAGCATTAAAAATTTCAGCGATCGTGTCGCGTCGGTTAGCTTTGCCGTTGCCTGCCGCGGTTGCTAGAAAGTGCATATCATGATTGCCGAGAATGACACGGGCTCGCTTACCTAATGATCGAATCAAGCGAAGCGTTTCCAGAGATTGCGGGCCGCGATTAATGATGTCACCTATAAATATCAGAGGCATATCCTTGTCAATGCGGTTCAAAAGTTTTTCTAGTGTAGGAAGACAACCGTGAACATCGCCGATTACAGTGACTTTATCTGCGTTTTTGAAAGAAAACATGGTGCAAATGCCAACAAGAAAAAGTGCTAACACTATAGAACATTTTCGTTTCGCGCGAAACCACTAAAAAATCGGCTCTATTTTTCCAAATAGAGCCGAAATAATGAATGTGCGCAGATGGTTATTTAGCGCACTTTATTTGATGTTGAGGCTGAATGGTTTTGAAGAAATCATTGCCTTTGTCATCGACCAAAATAAAGGCGGGGAAGTCTTGGACTTCAATCTGATAGACCGCTTCCATGCCAAGGTCGGGCCATTCAATGCACTTTAAACTTTTGATGCTGTGTTCAGCCAAAACGGCTGCCACACCACCGATTGTGCCTAAATAGAAGCCACCATGCGTTTTGCAAGCATCTGTGACTTGTTGGGTGCGATTTCCTTTGCCAATCATCAGCAACGAACCACCGTTTTCTTGGAATAGGTTCACGTAAGGATCCATGCGGTTTGAGGTGGTGGGACCTAAGGAGCCACAGGGATAGCCTTGAGGCGTTTTCGCCGGACCAGCGTAGAGCACCGGGTGATCTTTGATGTATTGCGGGAGCTCTTGACCGTTGTCGAGCAGCTCTTTCATTCGAGCGTGTGCGATGTCGCGGGCGACAATGACGGTGCCCGTCAATGAAACGCGGGTTGCCACAGGATACTTGGAAAGTTCCTTGCAAACTTCGCTCATCGGACGCGACAGGTCAATTTTTATGGTTTGCCCTTCAGTTTCGTTTCGGAACTCTTCGGGAATGAGTGAGGCAGGATTGTCATCAAGTTTTTCAATCCAGACGCCGTCTTTATTAATTTTCGCACGAATATTGCGATCGGCTGAACAGCTGACGCCTATGCCTACCGGGCAACTGGCGCCATGGCGAGGCAATCTGATGACTCGGATATCGTGTGCATAATATTTACCGCCGAATTGCGCACCCAATCCGAGGTTACAGGCCGCTTGGAAAAGTGTTTGCTCAAGTTCCAAGTCACGGAAAGCTCGTCCAGTTTCATCCCCGGAGGTGGGGAGGTTGTCATAATAATGCGTTGAGGCAAGTTTCACGGTGAGCATCGTCCGCTCAACTGTGGTTCCGCCGATTACGATTGCGATATGGTAAGGTGGGCAGGCGGAGGTTCCAAAAGTTTTAATTTTCTCAATCAAGTAAGGAACGAGCGTGCCTGGATTCAAAATAGCTTTTGTTTCTTGAAAGAGGAAAGATTTGTTGGCTGAGCCGCCGCCCTTGACTACGCAAAGAAAACGATACTCGTCGCCTTGCACAGCCTCGATGTCAATTTGAGCAGGAAGGTTGCATTTTGTATTTTTTTCCTCATACATTGAGAGCGGCGCGTTTTGCGAATAACGCAAGTTATCCGTGACGTAAGTTTGAAACACGCCCAATGACAACGCCTCCTCATCGGAAAAACCTGTCCAAACGGCCTGTCCTTTTTCTGCGTGAATAATTGCTGTGCCGGTGTCCTGGCAAAATGGCAATTCACCCTTGACTGAAACTTCGGCATTTCGAAGGAATGTCAATGCAACGTATTTGTCGTTGTCCGAGGCTTCGGGATCTTTCAAAATGCTTGCCACTTGCTCGTTGTGTTTTCGACGCAACATGAAATTGGCATCATGGAAGCATTGACGGGCTAACATTGTCAATGCTTCAGGCTGAACCTTTAAGATTTTTCGACCTTCAAAGTCGCCTTCTGAGACGTAATCCTTTGTTAATAAATAATATTCTGTATCATCTCGCCCGACTTGGAACATCGGGGCATACTTAAATTCAACAGCCGGAGCCATTTTTCCCTCTTTTTGGAAAGTTGACTAAATTTTGCAATGGATTGTCACATAGGTGAAATCCCGCATTCAGAGTAAATTCTTGGAGTAGTTTACTGATAAAGCTTTAGATAAGCGTCAGACGTTTTGCCTATTTTTATCTGAATAGTCAAAGGCCTTGCCGAAACTCAAAACTTTGTCTCGTGCTTAAGAATTTAAAGATTTTGCCGTTTCGATTTGTTGCAAAGACAAAGTTCAGTTTCCAGTTTTGCTGGTCTTGTTGGTTATACTTCTAGTGTCTGGCCTATTCAGGCACAGTCTTCTTCAGAGCATACAGTAGAGGATTTTTTCATGAAAGACGTACGTAAAGTCGTATTTCCGGTTGCGGGTCTTGGTACCCGTTTTTTACCGGCGACCAAAGCCATGCCAAAAGAAATGCTTCCAGTGGTAGATAAACCGTTGATTCAATACGCTGTTGAGGAAGCTTATGCGGCTGGGATCACTGAAATGATTTTTATCACTGGTCGTTATAAGCGTGCGATTGAGGATCATTTTGACAAAGCGCCAATGTTGGAGCGGGAGCTGATTGAAAAGGGGAAAAAGGAGCTTTTGCAAACAGTCCGTTCCATTGCGCCAATGGGGGTCACTTTCATTTATATTCGCCAACCGGAGCCTTTGGGTCTGGGGCACGCTGTGCTCTGCGCTCAACCTGTGGTGGGCGATGAACCCTTCGCTGTGATGCTCGCCGATGATTTGATCGATGCTCAACAGGCGGCTATCGGCCAGTTGATTGATGCTCGTCGCGCTTTGGGAGGCGGCAATATTTTGGCGGTTCAGGATGTGCCGAAGTCTGAGACAAATAAGTACGGTATTGTTGGTGTGGAAGATAGTCAAACGGTGACCAGCCGGGTGCATTGCATGGTGGAAAAACCTGATCCGGATGCCGCGCCTTCCACTTTGGCGGTGATCGGTCGCTATGTGTTGGAGCCGGAAATCTTTGAACGTTTAAAGAAAGTTCAAAAAGGAGTCGGAGGCGAAATTCAGTTAACAGATGCCATTGCTTCACAGCTGGATTTAGGTTGCACATACTCACATCGCTTTGATGGAATTCGGTATGACTGTGGCTCTAAGCAAGGCTTCTTGGATGCGACGATTCGCTTTGCCCGCAAAGCGGGTTACAGCATTGCTTTGTAGCTTGGACCTTCGCTAATCGATACAGAAAAGCTCTCTCGATCCCAAGTCAGGGGTTGGAGAGCTTTTTCAAATAAAGTTATAAATCGTTGCCAAAATGTAGCCCGTGATGCTTGCAGAGATCACGCCAATTAATCCTGGCGCTATGAAGGAATGGTTAATCACAAATCGACCGATGTGTGTAGTGCCAGATCGGTCAAATTGAATGGCTGCCAAGTCCGAAGGATAGGTCGGAAGGATGTAGTAGCCATAGCACGCCGCAGAAAACGCAATAATGATTCCAGGGGGAACGCCAACGCCTAACGCAGCTGGTACAACAATGGCCAATGCCGCTCCTTGAGAATTGACCAATTTGGAGACGAGTAGTAAAACCACCGCGTACGTCCAAGGGGACTCTTTGACAATATGAAGCAGAACAGACTTCACTTCGTCCAAATGAGCGGCGATCATCGTATCGGTCATCCAGACAACACCATACACTGCCACGACTGCGGCTACGCCTGCGCGAAAGACGCTGTTTTTTGCGATATCAGAAGCGTTGACACCGCAAAAGATGATCATTAACGCACCTCCAGTCAACATAATCACTTGAAGGATTTGTGTCATGGACATGGCGGTGCCGCTTATTGTCGGACGGAATTCAGGGTACATGCCGAGAAGGGCAATCAATCCGATGATGCCGAGAAAAAGCCATAAGGAAAACCATTGTCTTGTGTTGAATCGCTGATTCATCAACGTGGTCGTTTCGCCATAAACATACTTTTTCATTTCCGGTTTGGCGATCAGCTTTTGGAACTTTTCATCACGATCGAGATCCTGTCCTCTGAACATGGAAAACAAGCCGACAAAAAAGACCCCAATAAAGCCACCAGGAATTGTGATTGCGAAAAGATCAATAAAATCAAAAGGTTCGCCGTTAATGGTATAACCTTCTAGCATGGCGATGGATGAAACGGTCGCAACGGCGGCAGGTGAGCAAATGATGCCCATTTGCGAAGCGATAGAAGAGGCCGCCATCGGTCGTTCGGGTCGAATGTTATTTTTGATGGAAATATCGTAAATAACGGGCAACATTGTGTAAACGACGTGACCCGTGCCGCATAGGACTGTCAAAAACCAACAGACGTAAGGCGAGAAAAAGCAAACATAACGAGGGTGTTTACGTAAGAACTTTTCTGCCACTTGCAATAAGCAATCCAAGCCTCCTGCCGACTGTAATGTCGAAGAGGCGCATACTACAGCCAAGATAGTCAAAATAACATCAATGGGGGGCTTCCCGGCGGGTAAGCTAAAGACGAAGGTCAAAACAATGAGCCCTACACCTCCTAAGAATCCTAGTGCGATACCGCCTTTTCGTGCGCCATAAAATAAGCACATTAGGACCAACAGAAACTGTAGCCAAAAGTCCGTGCCCACCATGTTTAATCCTTTCTTTTACGTATTTCCGGGTACTCTTTAGTCTGATAAGTCGCGATTATCCAATAAGTTAGTGTTCGAAAGGTATACAAAGCTTCGTTTTGTTGCGCTAAACAAATAAGCGATCAAATCTTTACAAAGAAACAGAAAACTGTTTTTGGGGAAAATAAAACCGGTCGAAGCATTGGCTTCAACCGGTTTTCTTAAAATGCAGTTTTTACATTAAAGCATGATTTGCGAGATGAAGTAACCAGCAATCGTGCCGCTGACCACAAAACACAAACCCGGTCGCATGTAGCTGTGGTTAAACACGAAACTGCCCAGCTTAGTGGTGCCAGTACGGTCAAAGGCCGTGCAACCGATTTGAGCGCCGCCCGGGATCACGAAGTCGCCGTAGCACGAAGCCCAAATGCCGACAAGCAATTGAGGATTCAACCCTAGGGCTAAACCAATCGGCATCAAAATGGTTGTGCTTACAGTCGGAGAGAAGATCACGGAGCTGAAGCAGAAGCAAACTAAGCAGAAAATGATCGGCGAAGAACTTGCAATGTCGGAGAAGTAGTGAACGAACACATCCTTATGCGTGTCAAAGAAAGTGCCCGTCAACCATGAAATACCGAAGACGCCCACCACACCGATCAGACCAGAGCGGAAGACAGAGCCCGAAGCAAACTTGTCACTTGGCACCTTGCAAACAACGATGATGACAAGGGCTGTTGCGAGCATGACCATTTGGATTAAAGACGGAATCGGCAATTGGCTGATCTTTCCGGCAACTTCCCAAGACGGACGCAACGTTTCGGAAGAGCCAATCGTAATGGAGGTCAAAATGCCAATAGCAAAGATCAGCACGCCAATCTTGGCAGCCTTGCTGGGTTCTGCGGTAATGCGATCGGCATGGGTCACGTGCAATTCGGTATATTGCCCCGTTTTCACACGATGCAGGAACACCGGATCCTTCTCAAGTTCGCTACCGCGCCAGTTCACGGACAAACAGGCACAGATCACGGCGATGAAGAAGGTTGGCATGGAAACGGACAAAATATCCAGCAAGGTGTAACCGTAAGCGGACATGATGCCGACCATGGCGGCCATGGCTGCGCTCATTGGACTGGCCATCACACCGATGCCAGCGCAGATCACTGAGGCTGAAACTGCGCGTTCCGGACGGATCTTGGCAGAAGCTGCCACTTCAGCCACCACCGGATACACAGCGAAAGCGACGTAGGCTGTTCCGACGAAAATCACGAAAATAGAGCAAACAATCGGGCCGACGAAGTTAATTGCGCGAGGCCACTTGCGGAGAAGTTTTTCAGCAAGTCCAACCAAATAATCCAAGCCACCTGAACCCTGCAAAACACTAGTACAGGCAATGACGGCCGTGATAATCAAAAGAACTGAAACGGGGGGAGAACCCGGTTGCATGTCAAAACCGAGAACTAAAATGCTCACACCGAAGCCGCCTGCAGCGCCTAAGCCAACGCCGCCAAAGCGACCGCCAACGGCCAAGCAGAAGAGCACGACAATGAGCTGAAGCCAAAATTGGAGATCAACCATTTTTTCTTCCTTGGTTTAAAAGAGAGTCGAAGTTCGGCAGGGCATTACACCACCCTGTCTCAAATTGGCGTAATCGTATTCGTCTTTTGTTGAATTTTCAATGTCGAAAAATCGAACAAATGTCGACAAATTAATGAGCAATATCAACGTGTTGTTGATAACCAAGTGTTTTATTTAAGAAAATTGAGAAATTCTAAAAAATATATTGGCTAATACCTCCGGGAAAACACTAAATTGCCGACAAAAACAAATTGTTGAAGAGTGAGTGAATATACCTAAAAACTGTTTTTGAGTCGGATAGTTAGCGAATAATCTGGATATAATTCTGCCTGTTAATTTCAACCCGGATGCTCAAAATGCAAAATAACGACAATTTGTTTGAAAAGATCCGAGATCATTTGCAGGCTCAAGCTCGTAATGGAGAACGCATTGACACAGAGACAGAATTAGCCAAGCGTTTTGGGGTCACTCGATATCGAATTCGCAAGGAATTGGATATTTTGACGCAGATGGGTATTTTGGTTCGCACACCCAAGCGCGGGACCACAGTGCGTGAGGTAGGAGCAAACAGTCTTCGCAGCCAAATTCAAATGCGTTTTGATGTCGCAAATTTTGACATTCAGGAATTCATCGAAGCACGGGCATTGGTTGAATGTTCATTGATTCCTCTGGTGAGTCGACGAATCACACCGGCGCTTGCCTCAAGGTTGGAAATGACGCTTACCAAAATCGAGGAGCATGCGGATGAACCTTTGGTCGCTGACCGCTACGACCGGGAGTTTCATTTGCTGTTGTTGGAGGGGTGCGGTAACCGTGTGTTGCAGGTCTTCTCCGGTGTTTTGGTAACCTATTTTGAAAAAACGAGCGACCGTGTAGCCAAGATGGATCGTCAGTTCTTTTTGGACGTTGCGCATCAAGAACGAGAAATTCTTCGCGCCATTCGGATGGGAGAATCTCAAAAAGCCGCCGAACTACTGCGTCATCACCTAACGGAACAGTCGCAACTTTTACCGCTTTAATCGAAAAGCATAAACAAAGAGGGAGCTTTCGTGAAAGCTCCCTCTGGGGTTGTTGTTCGGTTAAATATCGAACGTGGTGGTTGTGATAGGCTTGCTACCCAGTAGCTTCACCACGGGCTCAAGACTGTCCTTTTCACGCAAGTGCAACAAAAAGTCTGCAATCTCTTCGACCACGTCACTTGAGAATACCATCCCGGCAATGTCGCGGTATTTGTTCATCAAGGCTTCATCACTTACGGGGTTTTGCGGTGCGCCAAGCGGGAACTCCACACGCTCTGTATAGCTTTCCCCAGTGGTGGTGACTACCGTGACAAATGGTTCATCCTCATCTTTTTGGGTGGGATCAATTTCAAATTCCACTTTATCCATGGCGTGACGAACACGAGGATCGTGGCGGTTGGTACGTGTGTAAGCCGTGAGATTTGCGCCACCGAAAACCAAACGCGCAGCAATGCCATAAGCGATGCTCATTTGGGCAGCCGGCATTGGATCAAGTTTCCTGCCGCCACACATGCCGTGTACAAAAGGATTGATCTTGATATGAATCTTTTCAATATTTTCTGGACTTAAATTGTGAGCGGCCATAATCAAATTGACCGCGTCAATTGAGGAGTGAGAGCTACGGCAAGAAGCATGTGGTTTAATAGAAACGCGACCCAGCTTCCAATTTTTGCCTAGATCGCGAAGCCATGCGTCGGGATCTTGGCTATTCGGCGCAAAGGTCTTTGAAAAACCACCCCAAACTTGTTCAAAAGCGTATTTCGGACCAGTAAAGCCCTCTCTGGCGAGCAAACAAGCTAAAAGTCCGCCATGAGCGGCATTGCCGACGTGGAGTCGTTTGTTTTGGGCTCCATCATGAACGAAGGACCATTGACCGGCTGAAAAACTTGTAGCAATGCCTAGGGCTGCCTGCATTTTTTCGACATCTAACCCGATAATGCGACCGACGGCTGCGGCAGCGCCGAAAACGCCACAGGTACCGGTTGAATGCCAACCAGCCCCATTGTGCGGTTCATAGGCGCCACAGGACTCCAAGGCGCGACGGGCTAAATCGTAGCCTAAAACAACGGCTACGATAAATTCTTTTCCATCGATCGGGTGGTCCGCCAAACTGAGCGCGGCAAAAGCAGCGGGGACGACAACGGCACCAGAATGGTCACATCCGTTAGTATCGTCGAGTTCGAATGTATGAGAAGAGACGCCATTGCTCAACGCAGCGTTACGAGCAGACGCTTTAACCCCTTTGCCCCAAAGCGGAACATCTCCCCCATTTTCCCCGCATAAGCTGAAGACTTTTCCCAGTAGGCGCGTTTCAGGACTAACCGCTCCGGCGATACCCGCTCCAACCGAGTCTAAAATATGACGCTGAGCTTTGATCACTAACTCTTCCGGAATGTCCTCAAATTTTGTCCATACAACAAAACGGGCCAATTGTTCGGAAATCAATTTTTTGTCTTCAGTAGGCATTTTTTGTTCCTTTCAATCTAAAGCGGTTGCAGCTATCACTAGCTCTGTATCCGTATCGACATTATCGACTTTGAGAAGCAAGCGATTTGATTTTATTCAAAAGAGCCGTTGTTGAGCGCTGATGCTCAAATTGCACGGTGACGGTCTTCCCTCCCCACGTGTCCACAAGCTTAGCTTCGGGCAGGTCTTCGATGCGGTAATCACCTCCCTTTACATAAATGTCAGGGTGGGCTAATTCAATTGGTTTAAGCGGAACCTTGTCTTCAAATAAAACAACAAGGTCAACGCTTTCGAGCGAGGCAAGGACGGCTGCCCGATCATTTTCGTTGTTAATCGGTCTGTCATCGCCCTTGCCTAACATTTTCACCGAGCAGTCAGCATTGACGGCAACAATGAGGCTCGCTCCGAGCGATCGGGCTTGTGCCAAATACGTGACGTGACCGCGATGCAAAATATCAAACACACCGTTTGTCATCACAATGGGGTGAGGCAACTTCTCGGCCCGTTCCTTAAGGTGGGCCATGTCGGTGATTTTTTGTTCAAAATTGGGAGCAGGTAGTCGGGTACTCATAAAATGGCTCAATCCAAAATAAGATGAACGGCTTCAAGAAGATTTTTAGCAGTCATTGTGCACTCGGAACAGGGCTTTGGAGTTGCCTGACCGTCTTTGCCAACGAGAATTCGCGTGTGCACGCCGGCTGCGAGGGCCGCTGACATGTCACTTGCTTTGTCCCCTACCATGAGGCTTTTTGTCATATCAATATCGTAGTCTACTTGAGCTTTTAAAAGCATCCCGGGAGCGGGTTTTCGGCAATTGCATGTCACGCGATATGCTCCCAAGGCCTTTGTAGGGTGGTGGGGACAATAGTAGATGGCAGTGATCGGAGCCTTTGCTTTAGCAAATTGCTCTTTCATCCACTCGCAAAGTTTTTCGAAGTCAGCTTCGGAATAGTATCCGCGACCGATGCCACTTTGATTGGTGACAACAATGAGGCAGTACCCCGCATTGACAAGCCGTTGGCACGCCTGCAGGGCGCCGTCAATGAATTGAAACTCTTCTGGGCGGTGAACATAGGCGTGATCTATATTGATCACGCCGTCTCGATCTAAGAAAGCCGCTTTGATGCTCATAAAACGTTACTTCGCTTCGGCGATGGTTGGATCGTTTTCAGCATTGGGGTAGCGTTTCAAAAGGTAATCAACGTAGTCCGCGGTTCCTTCGCGGACTAGGCGGAATTGCACGTCGCAACCAGCAGAACGAAGTTTTTCCAGATTAGCCTGTGTATAGGCTTGGTATTTGCCCTTTAAAGATTCCGGGAAGGCAATATAGCGGATAAGACCTGCTTGCACCGCTTGCTGCAGTGTCATTTCACTTTCACCGGCGTGCTTTCTGAGCGCGTTGACCACGCCGAGCGAGACATCGTTAAAGGGTTGTGCATGTCCGGTTCCGCAGTTGTAAATGCCGGTGACAGGTTTGTCAAAAAAGTGCAGATTCACGGCAATCACATCGTCAACATAAACAAAGTCGCGTTCTTGCTCTCCATTGCCGTAGCCTAAACAACCTTCAAATAGACGCACGTAACCGTCGCGGCGAAATTGGAAGAATTGATGAAAGGCGACGCTTGCCATACGACCTTTGTGTTGCTCGTGAGGACCGTACACATTGAAATAACGCAGTCCAATGACCGGCGCTTTCACCGCGCCTTTTGCCATGCGTTGACGTAGGACTTGGTCAAAGAGAAATTTTGTGTAGCCGTAAATGTTCAGCGGACCTTCATAACGAGGATCTTCAACGAAGGTTGTCTTGGCGCCGTAAGTGGCTGCCGAGGACGCATAAATAAAGGGAATGCCAAGCTCTTGCGCCCATTCAAAAAGAGTGAGCGTGTAGCGATAATTATTTTCCATGATGTAGCGGCCGTCTGTTTCCATCGTGTCAGAACAGGCGCCTTGGTGGAAAATGGCTTCCGGCTTTGCGATTTTGCCTTGCCGAACAAGCTCAATAAAGTCTCGCTTATCAAAATAATCAGAAATCTGACATTCCACCAAATTATGGAATTTTTCAGCCTTATCTAAATTGTCGACTGCGATAATGTCAGTTATTCCGCGTTTGTTAAGAGCGAGTACATTGTTGGCGCCGATAAAGCCGGCAGCTCCTGTGACGATAATGCTCACAATTCACTCCCTGGAAAAAGTTGTTCGTACCCATTGGGGAAAAGTTCTTCAAAACTGACCGTTGCCGTGCCGAGTTTGCCGACAACAATACCACCCGCGCGATTGGCGGTGCGCATGGCTTCGGCAAGGGTTTCTCCCATGGCAATCATAGTCGCCATTACCGCAATGACAGTGTCCCCAGCGCCAGACACATCGAAAACTTCGAGCGCTTGGGCTGGAATCGACTGCGCGCCGCTTTCACTAAATAGAGTCATCCCCTCTTCACTGCGAGTCAAAAGGATGGCCTCGAGTTCTAGTTGTTTGCGAAGCGCTTGCGCCTTTTCGGTTAGATCCTCCTCGCTGGACCAGTCTCCGACGACTTGCGCGAGTTCAGCTCGGTTAGGAGTAATGACGGTTGCGCCCTTATAACGATCGTAGTTATTCCCTTTGGGATCAATAAGAACGGGAATCGACTTGGCGCGAGCAATCTCTATCATTCGTATGATGTGATCAAGCCCACCTTTGCCATAATCAGAAAGCACCAGAACGTCGCTTTCATGAATCAGGTTTTCAAAATCAGTTAAGTGGTTGGCAAGGACTGCACGGGTCGGTCGGTTTTCAAAATCCGCTCGAAGCATCTGTTGCTGACGAGCGACAATACGCAGTTTCACCGTGGTTTTTAATTCTGTGTCGCGGTGCAAATGCGGTTCAATTTTCTTTTCATTGAGAAGTTCTTCAACGCGGTCACCGGCCTCGTCATCGCCGATGACAGAAAGCAATTTCGCTTTTGCTCCCAATGCGGCAATATTGACAGCGACATTGGCCGCGCCGCCTAGGCGGTCTTCAACGCGAGTGATTCTTACAACGGGAACCGGGGCTTCGGGTGAAATCCGGTTGGCATCGCCAAACCAGTAGCGATCCAACATTGCATCGCCCGCGACTAGGATTTTTTTATCAAAAAAACAGTTTGCCACGCTGGCATCCTTTCGTTATGAATTTCCGAACATTTTAAGCGTGGGAGGCTTTTTTTGCTTTGGCTTGAAAAAAATCAATACAAACAAAAACAGATTCCAAGCGGGTTGTCATTGCCAGGGGTTTGCGCAAGAAAGTAAAATTAAACTTTCAGCCAGGATGAATGGCTTGAAATTTTTCTGATTTTTACTTTATCGAGCAGCATCGCCATGTCGAAAACAGCTCCTTTTTTAGCAGACTCTCATTGCAAATGCCGCCTCAGTGCTTGCGGCTTGACTTTAGATATTTCCCGACAGCGTCTGACCGATTCCGATTGGTCGACGCTTTTAAATTTGGCCCAGCGCAAAGATGTTATTGGTGCTCAAAAGCGTATGATGCATGGAGCCGTTGTTAACCCAACGGAGGGCCGGCAGGCACTTCACACATCATTGCGAAGCCACTCTAGCGATTCGCCCTTTTACGCTCAGGTGCAGTCGGTATTATCGAAAATGAGGGACTTCGCGAAGGCTATTCGAAGCGGACAGTGGCGCGGAGCAAGTGGTAAGCCAATTACCGATGTGATCAACATCGGAATCGGTGGCTCGGAAAAAGGACCTCATGCTGTTTATCATGCATTAAGAGCGGTAAATCCTGCCATTCGCGTGCATTTCCTTTCAACCGTTGATGGCATTTTGCTTGATCGCATCTTAGGGACCGTCAATCCCGAACAAACGCTTTTGATTGTTTCCAGTAAAAGTTTTTCCACACGAGAAACCAAGGTGAATGCCGAAGCGGCAATTGAATGGTTAAAGCTCTCGGGGATTGACACACCGCAGGCGCTTGCAAAACACGTGGTGCTGGCCACTGCGAAGCCCGAGGCCTATCAGGAAATGGGATTGCCGCGTGACAATCAATTCGATTTTTGGCCTTGGGTTGGCGGACGGTTTTCAGTTTGGAGCGCGGTCGGACTGCCGCTTGTGGTTGCTCTGGGCCCGGAAGTGTTCGACGAATTTTTAGCCGGAGCCTATGAGATGGACTGCCATATGCTCGAGGCAGCCTTGTCGGACAATTTGCCGCTTACGCTCGCACTATTGTCATATTGGGATATGACACAACTTTCGATTCGCTCTCATTGTCTTTTGCCTTATGATGAGCGACTTCGTGAATTAGTGCCTTGGTTGCAGCAGTTGGAAATGGAAAGTTTGGGGAAGTCCTCTGGTCTTGATGGTTGCGACATAAAAGGGCCAACAGGGCAGGCTGTCTGGGGTGGTAACGGCAACGAGTCTCAACACTCGTTTTACCAGTGGCTGCGAGCTGGAAGCGTCCGCTCAAGCATGGATCTTGTCTGGTGCGCCAAGTCGGGGCATTTGCATGCCCACCATCACGATGTTCTGACGGCTAACGCCCGAGCTCAGGCCGAGGCGCTTATCCACAGGGAAAATGAGTCGGAGCACTATTTCAATGCGGTAAGCACCATTGAAATTGATGAGTTGACGCCGAAAACCCTTGGCGCTTTGATGGCGATGTACGAACACAAGACGACGATGCTTGCAACGCTTTTCGGTATCAATGCCTTTGATCAACCAGGTGTGGAGTACGGCAAGAAACTTTGTCGCGAGATCGAGGCAAAAATGAGAGGCGAGTAATGTCTCAACGCGTTTTAATCGTGAAAACCACATCCATGGGGGATGTGGTGCACGCGCTTCCTGCGATCGCCGATTTGGCTCGTGTCAAACCGGACACTCAGATCGACTGGGTGGTCGAACGCAGTTTCGCGGACATTCCGCGACTGAGCGAACATGTCCGCTTTGTGCACGAGGTGGCTGTTCGTGACTGGCGAAGGCGGTTGTTGACTCGTTCAACCTGGGATGAAATCAATCGTGTTCGTCATGCGTTTCGCATTGAGCAATATGATGCGGTCGTGGATTTGCAGGGGCTTGTTAAAAGCGCGGTAATCGGTAAGCTTGCTGGCGCCCCTCTTTACGGTTACGACAAGGACAGTATTCGTGAATCGGTGGCAAGTCGCTTTTACAGCCAAACATTTTCTGTCTCAAAGTCGCTTTCCGCCGTGAAGCGTTGTCGAACGCTTCTCGCTCACGCCCTTGGTTATTCAATTGATGGATTGCCCCTTGATTTTGGACTCAGGGTAATTTCAACTAAGAACCAGGACGAAAAACCTTATGTGGTGTTTTTGGTCAATACCAGCCGTCAGACGAAACTTTGGTCCGAGGAGCGTTGGGTTCAGTTAGCGAGATACTGTGCCAAACAGGGTTATGAAGTTCGTTTTTTCTGGGCGAGTCCCGAAGAAGAAAAACGAGTCAAGCGTATCGCCAAAACGGCAGGAGATTTCTGTCGTGTCTGTCCAAGATTATCGATTGGCGCATGTGCGCAGATGATGCAAGGAGCAGCCTTCGTGGTTGGTGTTGACACGGGGTTGACCCATTTGGCGGCTGCCACGGCAAGACCGACAGTTGGGCTTTTTTTGGATTATCCGGTAGAACTGGTTGGCTTAACAGGCACTCGAGTGAAAAGTTTGGGTGGTGTGGGCGCAAATCCTGAAGTGGCGGAGGTTTGTGACGCGATAGCTGAAACTTCCGCAAAATCGTAGGGGACCCAATGATGGATATCTCTTTAAAGGGTTATCAGCGCTTGGTGCCGATTCTGTTGCCTTTGGCGGCTCTGTATCTGTTGTGGCGCGCAAGAAAACAACCGGATTATTTGAAGCATTGGTCAGAACGATTCGCGACTGGAACTTTTCCAGCGAAGTTGCAGACCAAGCGCAGAGTGTGGATTCATGCCGTCAGCGTCGGGGAGACCAACGCAACCCGGCCTTTAGTGAAGGCGATATTGAAAGCGTGGCCAGAGTGTGACATTTTATTAACTCACATGACCCCGACTGGGCGCGATGCCGGACAAAAAATTGCCGCTTTGGCACCTGAGCGGATTCAACAATGCTTTCTTCCGTACGACGCGCGATTCGCTGTTCGGAAATTTTTTCGGGAAACCGCTCCAGATTTAGGGATCATAATGGAAACCGAGGTTTGGCCGACACTTCTTTCCGAGGCAAAAGCGTTGAATATTCCACTGGTACTCGCTAACGCCCGATTATCTGAAAAGTCTTATCGGCAAGCCATGAAATTTCCCCGTCTCATGACCTGCGCCATGCATCAATTCGATTTGGTTTGCGCGCAGGCGACCAGTGATCAGCGACGGCTCGAGGCAATGAGCGCTAAAAATGTCACGGTAACGGGCAGCCTGAAATTTGATATCCAGGCTCCGCAGGCGGCGTTGAGCTTGGCAAAGGATTGGAAAAAGGATTGGTCTAAGCCCGTTGTTTTGTTAGCCAGCACGCGAGATGGTGAGGAAGCGCTTTTTATCGATGCGTTGAAAGCAAATGCACGAAGCGATGTTCGCTATTTGTTGGTTCCCCGACATCCTCAGCGCTTTAACGCAGTTGAGGCGCTTTTGAAAAACGCCGGGATCGCTTACGTTAAACGCAGTGACCTGCATTGCGCGACAGAGGTAGGATCGGCCCAAGTGATTTTGGGTGACACAATGGGGGAAATGTTTTTTTATTGCGCTTTGGCTGATGTATGCATTATGGGCGGAAGCTTCCAGCCTTTCGGATGTCAAAATGTTATTGAACCGACCTCTGTTGGTGTGCCGGTGATTGTCGGTCCGAGTACATTCAATTTTTCCGAAGTGGTGAAGCAGGGGCTTGGCGTCGGTGCTCTGCAGCAGGTGCAAACAGCAAATGAGGCGATCGACAAAGCGCACAGCTGGTTAAATGATCCCGTTCAACTAAATCACTTAAAAACTCAAGCCCTTGTTTTTTCTAGAACCTATGTGGGCGCAACCGCTCGAATAATGAAAGCCATGGAGCCATTATGCAAAAAATTCCTAACGTCTTGACAATTGCGGGCGTTGACCCATCAGGGGGCGCCGGTGTATTAGCCGATATTAAGACCATGAGTGCCCTGGGCGGCTATGGGTGTGCGGTTATCGCCGCGCTAACGGCTCAAAATACCCAAGGTGTGACTGGTGTTTTGGGAGTGGATGCTGAATTTGTTAAAGCGCAGTTGGACACCTTGTTTGCCGATGTTGGCATTGACTCGGTAAAGATCGGAATGCTCTCAGATGTGAAAGTGATCGAAGTTGTTGCAGATGCGATAAAGCGCTATCGACCTCGCTATGTGGTTCTTGATCCGGTGATGGTTGCCAAAAGTGGAGATCGTCTATTGCCAGAAAGCTCCGTGGATGCTCTTCGTTCACTTTTATTGCCGTTAGCGACGATATTGACTCCGAATTTGCCTGAGGCGGCAGTTCTCGCCGGTGAAGATGAGATCACGGATCGGTCTCAGATGTTGCCATTGGCAAAGAAACTTTTGTCGATGATGGGAGACCACCACTGGATGCTTTTAAAGGGCGGCCATCTGGTCGGTGATGCCGTGCCGGATTTGCTCGTTGGAGAAAATGAGAGCTATTTTTTCGAAGGGGCTCGCATTGTTACGAATAACACTCATGGAACAGGGTGTACGCTTTCTTCGGCGATTGCCACGTTGTTGCCACAGACTGAGTCGGTACCTCAAGCCGTTGAAAGAGCGAAGAGTTATATTTCGGAGGCGATTAGGCGTTCAAGCGATCTAAATGTTGGGCATGGTCATGGTCCGGTTCATCATTTTTACGCGCTTTGGGACTGAAACTAAATTTTTTTCTAAAAGGACTTGCATATTGGAAAACATGTCGGTATGATTCCAACTCTCTGGCGGGTTAGCTCAGTCGGTTAGAGCAGAGGAATCATAATCCTTGTGTCCGGGGTTCGAGTCCCTGACTCGCCACCAGAATTCAAGAAGCGGGAGGTCAAATGACCTCCCGTTTTGTATTTTTGCTCGGTGGCTCGCTTCGACTCAAACCTCGCACTCTCAGGCTTTACACCACAATCATTTCATCCAATCCACTCGACAAACCTCGCCAAAATCGAGTGCTCAGATCGAGCCCAATCGCTCACGAATTCTTGCCTTTTTTCGTCTAAAAGGTGACCTATTGAGTATCCCGAGGGTGACCAAGAGCCACGCGCAAAGCCTTGGCATTAAGGCGATTGCGTGGCATTGTGTGTCCTGAGGGTGACCAACATAACGATCAAGGGGTGACAAAAAGGTGACCAAGGCGCGAATTTCGACAATGGATGACGGCGTTTACGCCGTAGGTGGCGTTGTCGGTTTGCGCATTCGTAAGCGCAATGGCACGATCCGATACTTGATGCGTTGGACTCGTCACGGAGTGTCGGTATCAGTTGGACCGTGGTGAAGATCCGAGAGTGGAACAGAAACGCCGAGAAGTAGAAGCAATCGAAAAACTCCACAAGCTCGAAACCCAAAAGTCGATATACCTCAAAACTTTCCGCAACGTAGCGGTTGAATGGTTCGAATATCAGCGCTCAATCAACGCCAGGGCGAACAATGAGAAAGGGGAACGCACAGCATACCTCCGACTTCGCAAACACGTCTACCCTCTCATTGGGAATCGTGTTATTCAAGAATTAGGGGTCGAAGACGCAGTGAAAGTCTTGACGCCAGTATGGAAGTCTAAGAATTCAGCCGACAAGATCTACCAGCTATTGAGGCGAATATTTGAGTTTGCCATTGTCAAGAAGTACTACGCGGGAGTTAATCCAATCGACAAAAAGGGCTCACTTGGAGTCCTCTTGCAGCCTTTAACACTTCAACGAACAACAGGTGACAACATGGCAGCGTTACCGTATGAAAGGGTGCCGGAATTGATACAGGCGCTAATGCAGAATGACACTAACTCCGCTCTGGCAGTTGCATTCTCTATTCTGACAGCCTCACGCTTTCGTGCTGTTCGGCTGTCAGAGTGGTCGGAGTATGAATTAGATGGAGAGATTCCTCTGTGGCGTATACCGCCTGAACATGACAAAAACAAAGGTAGAGGGCTTCGTCATATCCCTCTCAGCCCGCAGGCTTTGGTTATTCTCCAAAAGATGAAGTCTCGAACGCACGGTAGGTCAGTTTTCATCTTTCCAAGTGTTCGAGGGTTGGCATTGTGTGATTCGGTACCGTCAACCTTATTCCGTTCAATGAGTGCAGACCGAGTTCTGGCTGGACAAGAACCGTGGGTAGATCCGTTGATGTTGGACTCCGACGGAAAACCCAAAGTGGCAACTCAGCACGGAACTGCTCGGGCAAGTTTTAAATCATGGGCAAAGTCAGACAAGCTCGGTAATTTCGGTAAGTACCCTGAGGAACTAATCGAGGCGTGTTTATTGCATTCAATCAGAAAACGTTACAACGGAGCGTACGATAGATCGACCTTTGACTTAGCTCGTTATCGGTTATTGTGTGCTTGAGGTGAGTATTGTTTTTCTCAAATTCAAGTGTAACCATCGATCTTCCATCAAGCAACAGTATAAGCTTTCTTTGTTGGGGTTCTAGCCGTGAGCGATTGGGCTCGATCTGAGCACTCGATTTTGGACAGGAGGCAACGCGTTGGCTAGGTTGTTTAATTGGTCGGCGGTAAACGATTTATCGCTGAGAAACAACCCGGCGGTTGTTTCCTTGGATTTCTAAGTAATTTCGCGGGTAACGCGCTTCAAAATGCACAGACAATCGCGGCTATAATTAGACATCTTTGACTTTCAAACTCTAACGAAAAACATGATGCAAGATTTGTCGCAAATCATTTCTGAGGCCAAAGCCGCGTTTGCTGCGGCAGCGACGCCAGCTGCCTTAGAAGATGCTAAGGCGAAATTTTTGGGCAAGACCGGTTCAATCACAGCCTTGATGAAGGGCTTGTCAAAGCTTTCGCATGAAGAAAAGCGCGAGATGGGGCAGGCTCTGGGGGCCGCCAAGCGCACAATTGAAGAAGCGTTGGAAGCTCGTCGTGAGGAACTCGCCAATGAGAAGCTTGCGGCGCGTTTGGCCGCCGAAGCGTTGGATGTGACATTGCCCGGTCGCAAGTACCCGCAGGGAGGTATTCATCCGGTGATGGCCACGCAAATGCGCATAGAGGAAATTTTCCGCTCTATTGGTTTTGATGTGGCTGACGGTCCCGAAATTGAAACGGACTGGTATTCGTTCACAGCGTTGAATAACCCGCCCAATCACCCGGCTCGCTCAATGCAGGACACGTTCTATGTGGATCGAAACGATGAGACGGGCAAACCTTTGCCGTTGCGGCCGCATACGTCGCCGATGCAGGTTCGTTACTCCCGTACTCACGAAGTTCCGATCAAGGTTTTGGCGCCGGGTCGCACATATCGTGTTGACAGTGATGCCACTCACTCGCCGATGTTTCATCAGGTCGAAGGCGTTTGGATGGATACCGATGTAAGCTTTTCGGATCTGAAGGGCGTTTACACGGACTTCTTGCGTCAATTTTTTGAAACTAATGATTTGAAAGTTCGTTTCCGTGCCAGTTATTTCCCGTTCACGGAACCCTCGGTGGAAATTGACATGATGTTCACCAGCGGCCCGAAAAAAGGTCGTTGGCTTGAAATCTCCGGTGCCGGCGAAGTTCATCCGAACGTGGTTCGCAACTACGGTCTTGATCCGGAAAAATACATCGGCTTTGCTTTCGGCTCCGGGCTGGAACGTTTGACGATGTTGCGTTACGGCATTGACGATTTGCGTTTGTTCTTTGAGGGCGATCTTCGCTTTTTGAAGCAGTTCAATCGTTAATGAGTATTCGTTTATTTTCAGTGAGAAAACAACATGTTATTTTCAGAAAGCTGGTTACGTTCCTACATTAATCCGGACATGACGACCGATGAGCTTTGCGAAGCGATGACAATGGCGGGCTTGGAAGTCGAAGAGGTTAGCACGGTGGCGCCTGCCTTTAGTGGAGTGGTTGTCGCACGCGTGTTGTCAGTTCGGGATCATGAAAATTCGGATCACTTGCATATCTGCCAAGTCGATGTTGGCGAAGGTGATCCTTTGCAGATTGTCTGTGGCGCTCCGAATGTGCGTGAAGGCATTTTGGTGCCGTGTGCCAAGATCGGTGCTGTGTTACCCGGCAACTTCAAAATTAAACAAGCCAAGATGCGCGGAGAAATCTCCATGGGGATGCTCTGCTCGGCTCGTGAGCTGGGAATCACCGAAGATCACAGTGGCCTTTGGATTTTGCCTGACGACTTGACCGTTGGCGAAGATATCCGTACGGCCTGTCATTTGGATGACAAAAAGATTGAAATCAAATTGACGCCGAATCGGGGCGATGCGCTTTCAATGCTTGGAGTGGCTCGTGATGTGCACGCCATTACCGGCGCAGCCGTCAAATTCCCGGAAATTCACAAGGTGCCGGCAAACTCTGAAACCAAGATCGATATCAAGGTCGAGGCGCCGGATCTTTGCGGACGCTACACGACGCGTCGAATTGACCACATCAACATGAAAGCGCCGACGCCGCAATGGATGAAAGATCGTTTGGAAAGAAGTGGTCAGCGTAGCATTTCGGCGCTGGTGGATATTTCCAATTACGTGATGTTGGAAATGGGGGTCCCGACGCATTTTAGCGATGCGGAAAAAATTGCCGGTGGTTGTTACACCGTTCGTTGGGCAAAAGACGGCGAAAAAATCACCTTGTTAAACGGTCAAACCGTTGAGCTGGACCCAGGGTTCGGCGTGATTTGCGATGCGAATGGACCAAAGGTTTTAGCCGGTATCATGGGCGGTGAAGACACCAAGGTGACCGATGAAACCACTTGTATTTCTATTGAATCGGCCTTCTGGCAGCAAAAGGCGATCCAAGGTCGCTGCCGTCGCTTGAATTTCTCCACCGACGCGGCCTATCGCTATGAGCGTGGGGTGGATTTCGGGTTCACCGAAGACGTGTTGCATTATGTGACCCAATTGATTTTGGACATTTGCGCAACCGATAAGACTGAAGTCGGTCCGGTGATTGACGTGGTCACCCAATTGCCTGAACGGGGTGAGGTGACAATGCGCGCCGAACGTGCCCGTAAAGTGATTGGCATGCCGATTTCAACCGAAACCATGGCTGAGTGCTTCAAGCGTTTGGGCTTTGAGTTTACGCTCGAAAACGAGGTGTTCCGTGTGAAGGCTCCGAGCTATCGCTTCGATATTGAAATTGAAGAAGATTTGATTGAAGAAGTGGCTCGTCTTGTTGGGTATGAAAAATTGCCGGACGTTCCGCCTGTTGCGAAGGCCGCCATGTTCATGCGTCGAGAAGATACGCGTTCTGCGCATGACATTCGTCGCGCTTTAGCGAATCTCGGCTACCAAGAGCTGATCAACTTTAGCTTCGTGCCCGAAGCTTGGGAAAAGGATTTTGCCAATAACGATCATCCGATTCGTTTGCTTAATCCAATCGCAAGCCAATTGTCCGTGATGCGCACGCAAATGATCGGCGGTCTCGTGGACATTTTGAAATACAATCTTAACCGCAAGGTGACAAGCGCCAAACTTTTTGAAGTCGGCCGCGTGTTCTATCCTGATGAAAGCGTGGAAACGACCGAATGGTCCGTTAAGGGCGTGCGTCAACCCAGCCGTGTTGCCGGTCTGCTTTACGGTGACGCAATGGGCGAGCAGTGGGCTGTTAAAGCTCGGAATGTCGATTTCTACGATGCCAAGGGGGATGTGGAGCGCTTGCTTTTCCCGCTCAAAGCAACGTTTGTCGCAAAGACTTTCCCGGCCTTGCATCCGGGACGTAGCGCCGCGGTGATCCTTAATGGTGAAGAAATTGGCTTTGTCGGTGAACTGCATCCGAAGTTGCAACAAACGTACGGTTTGCCGCATGCGCCTGTTGTGTTTGAGTTGGATCTGGCTGCGCTTTTGAAGATTAACGTGCCGTGGCACACGCCGGTCAGCAAGTTCCAACCGGTTTTGCGTGACATTAGTGTCGTGGTGCCGCATGGCGTGACTTATGAGACATTGCAACAAGCTGTTGTGAACGCGGCAAAGACTGACGCTCGGTTGAGCACGTTTGTGTCATTGTCTTTATTTGACCTCTATCATATGGAGGCAACGGACGCTCGCCCCGCAGAAACCAGTATGGCGTTCCATTTGACGTTGCAGCCGGTTGATGAGGCTTTTTCAGGTGAAGCGGCTGAAGAGGCGATGCAGGCAGTGATTGAGGCCTTAAGCTCTGTTGGAGCTCAATTGCGTCAATAGCTTGACTCAACAAGCATGAGAAATCCTTGGGCGGGAATCTCTCCTCCCAAGGATTCGTGTTGAGTGGCAATGCAATTTTCTTTTTGAAAATGCTTGATAAATCAAAGGGAAATAATTCTTTGCTACAATGCGCTCATTAATCAATTCAAAAGAATCAAGAGAGATCGAGATGGATAATACGAAAACCATGACGAAGGCCGATCTGGTCGAAATGCTTTTTAACCGTATGGGGATGAATAAGCGCGAAGCCAAGGTAATGGTGGATGCGTTTTTTGATGAGATCCGTGCGGCGCTCGAAAGCGGTCGTACCGTCAAGCTTTCTGGTTTCGGCAATTTCCAGTTGCGTGACAAGGCGCAACGTCCCGGTCGAAATCCGAAGACCGGTGAGGAAATCGCCATTACGGCTCGCCGAGTGGTCACTTTCCACGCCAGCCAAAAATTAAAGGAAGCGGTTGCGAAGACTCATCCGTCAATGCGCGATGATGCCGAAAACATTTAACGTTTCGGAGTGAACTATGGCTTCTGAGGAACCTGTACGGATGCTTGAGACGGAGCAAAATCCGTTTGAGCTCACTGAATTGGACGCGCCGGAAGAAGAGCTTCTGGGGCGCTATTTGCCGATCGGGGATGTGGCTAAGTCGATTGGCGTCAATCCCTCGGTTTTGCGTTTTTGGGAACAAGAATTCCCGCAACTACGTCCAACCAAGCGAGGGAATCGTCGGTACTATTGCTCGGAAGATGTGGCGCTGATTCGCACTATTCAGCATTTGCTCTATGAGGAGCACTACACGATTTTGGGTGCTCGCAATAAGATTCACGAATTGCAGGTCCAAAACAAGGTGAAGGGACTTCTTGAAGACGAAAAATTCGCGCCTTTGCAGGTCAAGCCCAAAGAAGAAGTCAAAATCCCTGACCTTTTAAAGGAATTGAAGGCGATTCGCGATCTTTTGTATTCACCGGGCATCCAGGAGCATGTGCGTCGGGAAAAAGAAGCCAAGGCCAAGGCGGAGCAGGATGCGGTTGAAAATTTTTCACTGGTTTCTGAGGACTTAAACGAGCTTTTAGCCAAGGAAAGCCAATCCTTGCAAAAGAGTGGGGATTCGCGCAATGATCGCGAAGAGACCGACTTGGAAACCGAAGAAGTGGTGGCTCCCCATTCTTATGATTTGGGCGCTTTAGGGGCCGAGGGGGATGATTTCTTAACCGTTCCGAATAAGCCTACTCAAAAGACGCCTGAAGCGATTGTTTCTCATGCGATGCCCTTTGAAAAGCCTGAGGTTGTTTCCGTTCAGACTCAATCCATGCAGCAGTCGCAGACAGTGACATCCTCAACTCAAACGACGGGGCCGGCCTCTGAAAAGCCACGAGGATGCGAAGAGCAAAAGCCGAAAGTAGACACTTCACACTTGGTGGTGCCTCCGCTACCGGGCCAACAGCATGGGTTTACGATTGGGATGAAAGTGCCGAAGTCGCACCCGAGCTCGCTGACATACGGCTCCCAAATGGTTTGGAAGAAAAAATAGCCGTTTGCAATGATTGTAGAAAGAAGAGGGGAACGCAGCAGATGTTCCCCTTATTCTTTAATGGGCTAAGCTAATTAAACGGTAGTGCGTTTTTCCCACATCATTTTTTTCAGCGATGTCCGTTAACATGGTTGAATGATGTTCTTCCCAGGTTGCTCGCATGGCAGCCGAAGGGGCAGCCCCAAAGGTGATGTCAATGGCGGCTTGGTCCACGGCCACCGGATCAAGGCTTGCGAGAATGCCGGTGTTTCCGAGGTTGGTGGCGCTTTCGCAACCATCGCTCGGTTCAAAAGCATCAATCACATTGATAAAGGCCCAGCGACCGGCTTTGGCTTGCATGGCGGCTTTAACTGCATCCGACATGGCTTCGCACGTCGTTTTATTGTCTCTTGAGGAAAAATGCGTCATGACCTCGCCCGCACTGTGAATTAAGCATTTGCCTTCGAGCGTTCCCATGCAAATCGATAGATTTTTTAGTGTGCCACCGTAAAAATCTAAGAAATGCGCTTTAAAACGAACAAGTGAAATCAGTGTGTCGTAGCGGGCGAAATGGCGACCCGTTCTCGCAAAGCGGAGGTGGTACCCCTTAACTGGGAGATCCATGGAACCTTCGGAATCGAGAATATCAATTGGAGCAATGCTCGCGTCAAAGCCGTTTCCTCGGGCAACCGCTAAGTGCTTTACTGTTGTATCTCGTGGCGAAAAACAATTATTGTCAATCAACGTGGCTTTTGTGTGATCGGCAAGCGCTTTGACAAGTTGTGGATCGAGATGAGGGCCGCCAGGTGTTTCAAATGTCATTTTGATACCGACTTTACCTCGTAAGTTTTGTTCGAGTGCTTTGTAAACATTAACCAATCCATTTGAAGAGACGTCTGGTGTAAAGAAAACCGCCGGAGCCGCTTCATTGCTCACTTGGTGAGTCAGAGGGTAATGAAAAGGTGATGTCGGTTTCGAATGGTTAGACGCCCAAAGTGAGGGAGCGGTCATTGCTCCAGTTAACAAAACGGAGGTTTTTAAAAAATCGCGACGTTTCATTTCTAAATTCCTCTTTAGAAGTGGATATTGTTTTTATAGCGGAGTTTTTCGTCAATGAAGCCTATTGCTGATGAGTTTGAGAGAAATAAGCACAAATGCGAGAGGATATGAATAGTTTGTTGAAAAGGGTCTTTTGACAATGTCTATTGCATTCTTGTCGGCTATAGGGTATTATTCCCGTTCTCGAGTCGGGGCGTAGCGCAGCCTGGTAGCGCACTTGCATGGGGTGCAAGGGGTCGCGAGTTCGAATCCCGCCGCCCCGACCAGTTTTTGAAAAGATGAGGTGTTGCCGTGGTGCGTCGCCTCTTTTTTTATTTCTTGTCAAAAAAATGTCACGACGAACCATCTAAATTGTTCGTCAATTCAATACTCGAAAAATTCAGTCAATAAGCGATCGTGGAGATTCTTTGTTCTCACTTGTCGCATTCAAGGCGCAGTATCGTGACAAGGAAACGAGCGATTAGCCGAGAGCTGGTCACAGAAAAATTTCCTGCAGGTCAGATAAAAAATTCCAGCCTTTCGCATTGGCGCAAAGGCGCGTGAGAGGTTTATCCATCAAGCCGAGCTTTTGCGCCTCGGTGATTTGAGGAGCAATGTCATCCATTGTTAAGTGAGTGCGTTCGGAAAGCAGGTCGAAATCAACGCCTTTTCGCAGTCTCAGCACATTGAGCATGAATTCAAATGGCTCATCATCCAGATCGACCCATCGGGAGTGAGCGACGGCGTTTCCTTTTTCGGCGTGTTCAATGAAACTGGTCGGATTCGTGAAGCGCGCCTGTCGTAAAATTCTTCCGTCCTCTAACGTCACTTTGCTGTGTGCACCTGCTCCACAGGCCAGATAATCGCCGAATTGCCAATAGTTCAGATTATGTCGGCAGTGAAAGCCCGGTTTAGCGTAGCCAGAGACCTCATAGTGATCAAAGCCCGCATCAACCAGTGTGTTGATAACACATTCTTGCATAAGGGCCTGGGTATCAATGTCGGGTAGCTCTTTCGGAACATGTTTGGCAAAGACGGTATTCGGTTCGATGGTTAACTGATAAAACGAGAGGTGAGTGCTTTGCGCTTGGAGGGCGCAGGCAAGATCGTCTTTCAAGAGTTCAAGCGTTTGACCGGGTAGCGCAAACATGACATCCAAATTGAAATTGTCAAAGTAGCGCTGCGCTTGCGAAATGGCAAGGCGTGCGTCATTGGCTGAGTGAATGCGCCCTAGACGCGTTAAACACTCATCATTGAAGCTTTGAATCCCCATCGAGAGACGATTAACCCCCATGTGACGATAGGCTTCAAAGTGCGCCGTATCGACGGTGCCGGGATTCGCTTCCAAGGTGATTTCTATATCCGGAGCAAAGGAAAAAATTTTTTGAGTCTCATCAAGAAAGCGCTCCAGAAGCCGTGGTTCAATCAAAGAGGGCGTTCCGCCACCGAAAAAAATCCCAATAAGCGGCCGCTTTTGGCTAAAAGCGGCAGTTGTCCTCATGTCCGCAATCAGCGCGTTGACATAGCGTTCTGCAATATCGCCAACCTGCGGCAAAGCGTGCGAATTAAAGTCACAATAAGGACACTTGCGCACGCACCACGGCCAGTGAACGTACAAAGAAAGCGGAATGGAGGACGGTCTCATAGCATCCAGCGCGTTTTCATTTCTTCAACGAGCTTTTTTAACGCCACACCACGATGGCTCACGGCATTTTTTTCATCAGCGGTTAACTGAGCTGCTGTCTTTCCATACTGCGGCAAATAAAAATAAGGATCATATCCGAAGCCGCCTTCACCTTGAGGAGTGTCGGCGACCTCTCCATACCAACGACCTTCAGCAATGATGGGCTCTGGGTCATCGGCGTGACGAACCGCAACCAACACGCAGGTGTAATGCGCACGACGATTGGCTTGTCCTTTCAAACTTTCAACGAGTTTCTCGTTGTTTCGGGCATCGCTTTTGGGTTCGCCCGCAAAGCGAGCGGACAAAACACCGGGGGCGCCGCCCAAGGCGTCGACGCAAATGCCGGAGTCGTCGGCAATGGCCGGCAGCCCTGTGGATCGAGCCGCGTGGCGAGCCTTGGCCAGACAGTTTTCTAAAAACGTGCCATAGGGTTCTTCGGCTTCGCTGACATGAAATTCACCTTGAGGATGAATCTCGATGGATAGCGGAGCAAGCATTGCTCCGAATTCACGCAGTTTCCCCTTGTTGTTACTGGCTAAGACAATTTTGAGCATGACCTATTCCTTAATGGCGTCGTTTTGGAGGGCAATGATCTGGGCGATGGCGTCGCGAGCCAATTGCGTCATCTGGCTCATCTCTTCATCCGTGAAGGGTTCGCCTTCGGCCGTGCCTTGAATTTCCACAAAGCGGTTGTCAGAAGTCATGACGAAGTTCATATCGGTGCCACAGTGGCTGTCTTCGATGTAGTCTAAGTCGACAACGGGCGTTCCGTCATAAATGCCTGCGCTGATGGCTGCCACATTTGCCTTGATTGGGGATTCGGTAATTTGCCCTTTGTCGAGCATGGAGCGCACGGCCAGCGCCAGTGCAACCCAGGCGCCGGAAATTGAGGCGCAGCGGGTGCCGCCGTCGGCTTGCAAAACATCGCAATCCAAGTGAATTGTGAAACCGTTAATTTTTTTGCGATCAACAACCGCTCTCAAGGAACGGCCGATTAAACGTTGAATTTCCTGAGTGCGTCCCGACTGCTTGCCCTTGACCGCTTCCCGGTCGGTACGCGTGCCGGTTGAGCGCGGCAACAACCCATACTCGGCCGTGACCCAGCCTTCATCGCGGCCGGTTAAAAAACGGGGAACGGTCGCCAAAACGCTGGCGTTGCAAAGCACTTTCGTTTCGCCGACTTCAACAAGGACGGAACCTTCAGCGTATTTGGTGAAATGAGTTGTGAAACGTAGCGGGCGCATTTGCGCGGGCGTGCGTTGATAGGAGCGTTGCAACATGATTGAATCCTTATGACAAAATCAGAAAGCGTTTACCGATTATTGCGTTAACGATTGCGTTTTTTTATGGGACGGGGTGCAAAAAGCATCCCCCCACCCATGGCGTCAGTCCATGGCCCCTGCAAGCTTGGGTGCGCTTCCCAGTGCTGACCGTTGTCGTGGCTTAAACAGTAACCTTTATCCGTTTGGGCGTAAAGCGTTTCGCCTCGTGCGTCCAAGGCTAAAAAACGCCCGTATTCATTGGCAGTGTAGCGTGGGTGCCAGAATTTGCCCTCTTGGCTCGCGAGATACACGCCTTTTTCGCATGCGGCAAAGAGTTTTCCTTTAAATTGCAAGAGGGAAAAGAAATTGCCGCAAGCTTGACCATCGTATTTGAGTCGCCAGCGAACGCCGGACGATGCCTGGTAAACCCCGGTATTTGTGCAAGCGTAAAGCATGTTATCGAAACTTTCGATGTCCACGTAGTCACCGCCTTTTCGCTGAGGGCAGACAAATTTGAAGTCGGGCGCATCAACGGGCGAAACATAGACGCCTAGATTCGTTACGATAAAAAGCGACCCCCGATGGCAAGTCAGTCCGAATATCGTGCCGAGCGAGTCATTTTCATCTTGAAAGAAAATCGTCCAACTCTTTCTGGCATCGCGACTTAATTCGACGCGGTTAAAGAGGTAATTAAGGCGAAAAGATATTTCGTTGTGATCAATGACTAAAGGCATGGAGAGAATTCGACACAAAACAATGACAAATGTGTCGATTTTAACGTAAAAGCGGCAAAGAGGCTGAGTACAATGGTGCGTCTCGTTTAAAGATTTTCTTACGCGTGAACCATCTCAAGTCCAAAATGAAACACTCATTGACAAGTTGTCACAAATGCGTCTGACTCTGTGAATACACTGATTGCAGGAAGGGAATGATCATGAAGCGAAGCGCCGTAATTTTCAAAAAGTGTTTGGTGGTAGCCGTGTTGTTTGCGTTGTTGATTGGGGGTGGATATTTTTATTACTACCGCACATACTATGAATGGGCGCTGGAATTCGGATTGATCGAACCGACCAAGCAGCCTTCTCCTATTACTCAAAATGCCTCTTTTGAGGACCGTCTCATTGCTCATGGCGCCGGTAAGGTGCGGTGGCAGACAAAGACTGATTCCAAAGAGGCTTTTTTGAACGCGATCGCTGAAGGTTTCCGTTTTATTGAGATTGACCTCAGGAAGACGTTGGACGGTCATTATTTCGCGGCGCACCGTTATGATGAATTTGAGGAGATTACCGGTCGCACGGGTATGGGGTTGATTCCGCCGACAGCAAAAGATGTCCGTTCTCGGAAAATTTTGAATCAATACACCCCGCTTTTTTTAACGGACATCGCGGTCATTCTAAAAGAGCATCCGGATGTGTTTTTGGTGACAGACAAAGCCCGGGACTTTGATTTGCTCTTAAAAGAATTCCCTTTCCCCGATAGGATGATCGTAGAAGTCTCAAGTCTTGGACAGTACTATGCCGCTTTGCGAGCCGGCATTCGTTATCCCGCTCTAAATAAACTGAATTCAGAGTCAGTGGATCGTTTTGGGGTGAACATGCTTGTGATTAATCCGGGGATCTTGAAAATTCACGAAAAAAAGATCAGTCAGTACATCAAAAATGGTGTTTGTGTTTTGGTGGCGTCCTATCCATCGAGCCAAGACATTCCTAAAAAACACCGGTTGCTTCCCAATATGCTGTTTTATGTGGATAGATGGTGATAAATTGGGTTGCCCTTAGGAGAACCCCTCATTGCGAGTGGCGCGCTTTGGGATTGTAATCGGCTGTCAGAGGATGATTTCGAAAAGAAGGAGCCAACCGTTTCTTGATTGGTTTTGCCTTTTCGAAAATCGCAAAGGAAATCCAAGGAGAATCAAGATGGTAAAAGAACCGATCCCACCGTTAGACGAAAAAGTCTTTGAAGCGGTCAAAGCGTTAAAAGAGGAACCAGTGATCGCACAGGCGTTGCAAAAAGCGTTTGATGAAACCGATCAGGCGATGAAGGAGCAGATTGAATTGTGCGAGATTCCTTCACCGACCTTTGAGGAAGCGGAGCGCGCCAAGGAAATCGCCCGCCGTATGCAACAGTACGGTCTAAAAGATGTCACGATTGATGAAATCGGTAACGTCGTTGGATTCCGCCCGGGCAAGGGACAAGGCCCCGTGCTAGCGATGGGGGCTCACATGGATACGGTGTTTCCCGCTGGCACAGATGTCACCGTTCGTCAGGAAGGGGATCGCTATTTTGCACCGGGCATTGGAGACAATTGCTCTGGTTTGCGTGCGCTTTTGCACGTTGTGCGCCTTTTTAATGAGCTCCATATCGAAACCGAAGGTGATATTTACTTTGTCGGGACGGTGGGTGAAGAAGGCAATGGGGACACTCGGGGGTCAAAGTTCTTCAATGCCCATCATCAAGTCGACGGCTTTATCGCCATTGATAACACCGATGTTGGTCGTATTTTGAAGGGGGCGATTGGTTCTCACCGTTGGCGCTTTAGCATTGACGGCAAGGGCGGTCATTCTTACGGTTCCTTCGGTGATACGCCGAGCGCCATTCACGCCATGTGTCTGGCAGGGGCACGTGTTGCCAAGCTCAAAACGCCCGCCGAGCCGAAGACCACTTTCACGATCGGCATGATTAAGGGTGGTCAAAGCGTCAACACGATCGCGCCGCATTGCGAAGTGGACGTGGATATTCGCAGCCTGGACAATAACCTCCTTTTGGAAACCGAAGCAGCCATTATGAAGTGCTTCGAAGAAGGCGTGGCGGAAGAAAACGCCAATTGGCCCGTCACAGAGGAAGCCAAGATTCTGAAACTCACGAAAACTCAAATCGGCAATCGCCCGGCAGGCATTCGTCCGGCAGATTGCCCGGTTCTGCAAACTGCCCGTTCGGCTCAAAAGCTTTTGGGCATTGAATTGACAAACTACGGTTATTCGTCAACAGATGCGAATGCGCCGGTAAGCCAAGGTGTGCCGGCGACCTGTTTATCCGCCGGTGGTAAGCAAATCAACACGCACACGGTCAAAGAATATTTTGACAAGGTTGACATTCATTTGGGACCTCAGTTGATTTTCTTGACGGCTGCCGCATTGACTGGCGCTTGCGGTCACAAAGCGCTTTTGCCCGTTCGGGAAAAATAGTGGTGTGATTCGGTAGTTTGGGCTCGGTACTTCGCGGTGCCGGGCTTTTTTTATGTCATAGTCGTACAAAAATTTATTTGTTGCTAAAAAACCACAAAGTTGTAAACGGGGCCTAGGCAAAGTTAAAAAACGGGAGGGGGTATTTTCGACAATGCTTTTCAGAATCATCGACCGATCCTTTTAGAGAGCGGGCGGTCGATGTTCGTTTCTTATAAAAGGACGCTTTATTATGAAAAAGACTTTAGCTGCTGTCGCCGTTCTCGGCGCATTCGCCGGCTCTGCTTTGGCTGCCGACGTGACTTTGTATGGTCGTATTGATACTGGTTTCAACTTCTCGAGCAACAGCATTGACGTTGAAGGTGTGGAAGTTGTTGACGATCAAGACTGGGGCATGGCCTCCGGTCAAACAACGGGCAGCCGTTTAGGTATTAAGGGTACGGAACAAATCTCAGAGGGTTTGGCTGTCGGTTTCGTGTTGGAACATGGCTTGAGCAGCGATACGGGTGCTGATAGCGACAGCGATCGCTTCTTTAACCGTGAATCCATGGTTCAAATCATTTCCGATTACGGTACGCTCGCTTTCGGTCGCATGGGTACGCTTAATTCAGATGCCGGTACCTTCGGCTTCTATTCTGGCGCAGTAAACCCCTTTGGCACAGGCTGGAATGCTATTCCGGGTGTTGGCGGTGATTTGTTTGCCGCTCCGTCAGCTCGCTGGGACAACATGATCACCTACAAGTCGCCGACGTTTGCTGGCGCCACGGTCTATGCTCAATACTCCACGGGTGGTGATAGCACGGAAGACGGCTTTGAAGAAAACTCCAATAAGTTTGACCGTTATGTCGCTTTGGGTGTGAACTACGCCAACGGTGGTTTGAATTTGGCCGCTGTGGTGGATTGGGTTGATGAAGGTGAAACCGTTGCGAACTATGACCAAGAAGATATGTACACCATCAATGTTGGTGGTATCTATGACTTCGGTGTTATGAAGCCCTACTTGGCTGTTCAATACTTCAAGAACGCAGATGAAGTCGCAGGTATTCTCGGTCTTATCGAAGATGCTGTCCGATGAACTCTCTACCGGTGCAGATAAATTGAAGGGCTACGGCGTGGCTTTGGGTGTGGATGTTCCTGCCTTCGGCGGTAACTTCTTAGCTTCTATTGGCTATATGGATGCTGAAAATGACGTTACAAACGGCCATGATCTGACGGCTTACTCAGTCGGCGCAGCCTATACCTATCCGCTCAGCAAGCGTACGAACCTCTATTTGACCGGCGCTTACAACAATCGTGAAATTGAAGCTAACGACGGTTGGAAGCTCGAACAAGACGAATACCAAGTGACCACCGGTATCGTTCACAAGTTCTAAACCGAATCTTAGTTAACAGTTTTCCTACTACCTTCTGTTAACAAGATAACCCCATGAATCGTTACGGTTCATGGGGTTTTGTTGCTTTAATGCAACAGATTTTGTCGTCTTTAAAAGTTGAAGTTTCTTTTTATATTCAAATGGTTAACGTTTTTTTGCCAGAAAGAAATGTTTCCGCCGTTACAAATTCAGCGTGTAAGAAAGTTTGACTAACCTTTAGGGTTTGCGAAACAATGCTTCTTGAGCAGAAGTTATTCTGCACTTTTTTCCTTTAGTGGAAAGATTTTTAAAAAGGTAGTAAATCATGAAAAAGACTTTAGCTGCTGTCGCCGTTCTCGGCGCATTTGCCAGCTCCGCTTTCGCTGCTGACGTGACCCTTTATGGTCGCTTGGATACCGGTTTGTTGATGGACGATTGGTCTAGCACGACCGTTGGTGATGTTAAGACCGAGGGCACCGATTGGGGTATGCAATCCGGCAACACGACGACCTCTCGTATCGGTGTGAAGGGTTCTGAAGAAATCTCTGACGGTTTGACGGTTGGTTTCGTTTTGGAAACGAAGATCTCAGGTGACACCGGTGCCGCTTTCGGTGACGGTTTTGATCGTGAATCCACGGTTTGGATGAAGACGAACTATGGTACGTTGTGGGCTGGTAAGATCAGCTCCATCTGGTCTGATGGCGGTTCCAACGGTTTCTGGGGTAACTATGTTCCGTTTACAACCGGCAATGCCGTTGGTGTTGGCACGAACTTCATGGTTGCTGGAGGTCGTGTAGCCAACCGTCTTTCTTATCGTTCTCCGACGTTTGCCGGTTTCACCGTCTATGCTGATTATGCTTTCGGTGATGAAGAAAACGAAAACCGTACAACGTCTGATCGTCCGTTAGGCTTGGGCTTGAACTACGCTAACGGTGGTTTCGGTGCCGGTTTGGCGTTCCAATATGTCAATGAAGATACGGGTACGGAGCCGGGCGATCCAGAAGACCAATTCACGGTTGGTTTGGGCATGAGCTACGACTTCGGTGTGGCTAAGGTGTTGTTTGCCGGTAACTACTATCAAAATGCCAACTCTGTGGGAACGGTGCTTGATGGTACTAGTGATGGCATGTTAGATCTCACGGGCGCTTCCAAGACGACCTTTGATGAGTTGAAGGGCTACGCTGTTTCTCTTGGCGCTCAGATCCCTGCTTGGGGCGGTCAATGGGAAGTGGGTGTTGCTTACACCGATGGTCAAGATGATGCTGATCAAGGAACCTTCGAGTTCACGGGTTACAACGGCGCTGTCATGTACAGCTATCCGTTGAGCAAGCGTACAAATGTTTATGCTGGCGCTGGCTACACGAAGGTTGATGCCGACGGCAACGGCTTTGACAAGGCTGAGTATGAATCCACGACGGCTATGTTGGGCTTGGTTCACAAGTTCTAATCTAAGTTTCACTTAGTTAGCTAGTCAAACGGATCCTGTGAAAACAGGGTCCGTTTTTTTAATCAATTTCACCTAAAAAACGAAAAGTCCTTATAAAAAATAAGGGGAAACCACTACCTATTTTTTGACTCTTGTTACATTTACAAGCCAAAATCGACAAGCAGAGTTAAATCTGCGATTAAAAGAATCGATATAAGGTAGTAACTATTATGAAAAAAACTCTCGCAGCTGTTGCCGTTCTCGGTGCATTTGCTGGCTCCGCTTTTGCGGCTGATGTGACGCTTTATGGCCGTATTGATACGGGTTTGAATTTCACAAGCAACACGATTGAAGAAAATGGTGTTGAAAAGGTGGACGCCCAAGATTGGGGTATGGCTTCCGGCCAAACAACTGGTAGTCGCTTAGGTGTGAAGGGTACTGAGCAAATTTCCGAAGGCTTGGCCGTCGGTTTTGTTCTGGAACATGGCTTGAGCAGCGATACCGGAGCTAATAGCGATTCCCGTTTCTTTAACCGTGAATCCATGGTTCAAATCATTTCCGATTACGGTACGTTCGCTTTCGGTCGTATGGGCGTTATTAATTCTGATGCCGGCACCTTCGGTTTCTACTCCGGTGCCGTGAACCCCTTTGGCACGGGGTGGAATGCGCTCCCCGGTGTTGGCGGTTCTTTGTTTGCAGCACCCGCAGCCCGTATGGATAACATGATCACCTATAAGTCGCCGACTTTCGCCGGTACGACGGTTTACGCTCAGTACTCTACTGGCGCTGACAGCACGAAGGATGGCTTTGAAGAAAACTCCAATAAATTCGATCGCTATGCCGCTTTAGGTGTGAATTTCGCCAATGGTGGCTTGAATTTGGCCGCTGTTGTGGATTGGGTTGACGAAGCCAAGGTTGAAGGGACGGACCCTGAAGACATGTATACCATTAACATCGGTGGTAGCTATGACTGTGGCTTTGCAAAGACCTATCTTGCCGCTCAATACTTCAAGAATGCCAATGATTTTGGTGGCATGAAGACGATGTACAACGCCGCAGGTTTGACCGATACTTGGGGCGGTGTAGACGAAATGAAGGGTTTCGGCGTGGCTTTAGGGGTTGATGTGCCTGCTTGGGGCGGTAACTTCTTGGCTTCTCTTGGCTACTCAGATGGTGAAAACGAGACCGAAGGGGATACGTTTGACGCCACGGTCTACTCTGTGAGCGCCGCTTACACCTATCCGTTGAGCAGCCGCACAAACTTGTACGTGACGGGTGCTTACAACAACCGTGAACTCAAAGATGCGGATTGGAAGCTTGAACAAGACGAGTACAAAGTGACGACCGGTATCGTTCACAAGTTTTAATCAGTTTTTAATCGATTGAAACGAAAAGGCGGGATCATGAAGATGGTTCCGCTTTTTTAGTGCAAATTGAATTTGTGCTTAGTTACCTCTCATTTGATGTTGACTTCAAATTGAAAGATTTGTCATGTAAATGTTGTAAAAATGAAACAATAAGTAATATAACTTATAAACAAATATTAAATAATAAAATCAAATAATTACTTCGTTTTTCTTAAAACAGTTAACCATGTTGTGGAAAACCTTAGTTAAAAGGAATTGACACATTTTTACATTTAGTTAGACAATGCAACTTGTGCAGTTTCTCTCTGCTCACCCTACGTGGGAATCTTTTTTCTATAAAGGTACTTATTATGAAAAAGACTTTGGCAGCTGTTGCTGTTTTGACCGCTTTTGCCGGTTCTGCTTTCGCAGCTGAAGTGACCGTTTATGGTCGTATCGATGCTGGCTTCGCTTTGGAAAACTATGAAGCCACGAACTTGGAAGGTCAACAAGTTCGAGATGAAACGGATTTCTCTA
>DVNR01000052.1 GCA_018714205.1 Candidatus Aphodousia faecipullorum | reverse complement strand
CAATGAGACCGTGATCATTTTCAGCCAATATGTAAACGCCTGCAATCTGTCCTAATGCGCGTCCCAATGGAAAGTCCCGGGTTGAATCCTGCGCTAAGCCCTCCTGGCTCGTCCCCTCACGGATCGCCCTCACGGTATCCGGCACCACATGGCCAAACTTTGCGGTCTTCTCGGTCTTATAAAAATCCAAGTAGCGAGACAACTGGGATGGATGATATTGAGTTTCCGAGTTCGCTATCGGCGAATGTTTGGCGGAATCGATCGAACGAGAACCCGAATGAAAGGAAAAACTTTCTTGTCGCTCACTGATGCTCGCATCGGATACAGGCTCTGTGCGCGCTTCCTTTTTAATATCGGTCACCTCAACCAAAGAGGGAGCCAAGGCATTTTGAATTGCGCGTTCGACAAACTGATGAACCCATTGTGCTTCACGGAAACGCAACTCGCTTTTTGTCGGATGCACATTGACATCCACTTTAACCGGATCGATATCCAAAAAGAGGCAGTACATCGGCTGCAGCTGATTGTGCAACACGTCGGCATAAGCAGATTTGAGAGCGTGCGCAAGAAGCTTGTCACGCACAAAGCGTCCATTAACGTAACAGTACTGCGCATCCGTTCTGGCTCGCCCAGCCGTCGGCAACCCCACCCAACCGTAAAGTCTCGCAATCGGCGTTTCGGCATAGACTTCACGCTGCGCAGTAGCGAAATCTTTGGGCAAAATCCGATTTACCCGTTCCCGACTTTCTTCCACTGGCAACATCACGACAGGTTTACCGTTATGGATTAAGCGAAACTCGACGGTGGGATTCGCAATGGCCAACCGCTCTAAAGCGGTTCGGCAGTGAGCTGCTTCAGTGTTGTCAGAACGCAAGAATTTTCGCCTGGCTGGCGTTTTGAAAAAAAGATCGCACACCTCTACTCGAGTCCCGTTTCCTCCGGCCGCTGGCGATATCTCACCTTCATGATAGCTGTAGGCGTGGTCAGCGTCGGCTGTTTTGGAAGTTAACGTGAGATCTGAAACGGAGGCGATAGACGCTAACGCTTCCCCTCGGAAACCTAAACTCAAAACGTGCTCGAGTTCATCCAAATTGCGAATCTTGCTGGTCGCATGGCGCTTAAGCGCAAGCGGCAACTCATTCTTGGGAATGCCCCGACCATTGTCGGAAACAACGATGCGTTTAACGCCGCCTTCCTCAAGCCGAACTTCGATTCGGGTGGCACCCGCATCCAATGCGTTTTCAACCAACTCTTTAACCACAGAGGCAGGCCGTTCGATCACCTCGCCGGCGGCAATCTGGCTGATCAACTGATCAGACAACTCTCGAATTTCGCGCACCGGCGCGCCTTTTGCATTATTTAATTCTGTCATGAGAACCATTGTATAACGAGTTGTTTGAAGCTCTATCCAGAGTCTTGATCATAGAGGAGCTCATCACGGCATTCTAGCCGATATTATGATTGCCGCATTTTGTCGTCAGGCTAGCCACAGGTCATTCTTCCGCAAATGTTAAAAATTAACCAATCAGTCACTTCGTTATCTAAAATACGCTAAACTCTCTGGTGTTTAGTTTTTGTGATCTGATAGCTAAATTAAAAACTCCCTATGGATTGGTCACTGTTTCTCGATTTGTTTACCAACGCCGATCGATTTTTGACGACGATCGCCACTGAATACGGTATCCTCATCTACATTGTCATGTTCCTTATCTTCTTTATGGAGACAGGGATTGTGATCATGGCGTTTTTACCCGGCGACTCTTTGTTGTTTGTCGCGGGCGCGGTTTCAGCGACTGGCGCCATTGACCCATGGATTCTCACCGCCGTTGTGACCCTGGGAGCGATTACCGGCAACACGACAAATTATTACTTAGGCAGTTGGCTAGGACACAAAATTTATGATGGTTCTATTTCTTGGATTGACCAGGAAGCCCTGAATAAAACACATAACTTTTACGTCAAACACGGCGGAAAAACCATTTTTCTCGCCCGTTTTGTCCCGGTTGTGCGTTCCTTTGCTCCTCTAATCGCCGGCGCCGCTTCTATGCGTGTTTCGCGATTTGAACTTTATTCCATTTCCGGTGCGTTTGCCTGGGTTTATGGCCTCATTTGGGCCGGTCATCTTTTCGGCAACATCCCCTTGATTCGGAACCACCTCACAACCATTTTGCTCTGTGGCATCGCTTCGGCGTTGGTTCCGACCATCATTCTGGCAACCATTAAATTTTTCAAGCGTCGTTTCAGTCAAAACACGACGTTGCAATAACGATAAAGGGCGACCGCGCGATCAACGGTTGCCCTCTTTTTTAGGCTTCGGCCCTTAAGGGAGAAACTTTCATGGCTCAACATTGGGATGCTTACATCGCTATTTTGAAAAAAGAGGTCCAACCGGCTCTCGGTTGCACGGAGCCGACCTCGATTGCTTACGCAGCCGCGCACGCCGCGCGCCTTCTCGGCACAGAATTTGAGTCGTTACGCGTTGAAGTAAGCGATAACCTATACAAAAATGCCATGGGGGTCTTTGTGCCTGGCACCGGCAAAATTGGATTGCCAATCGCCGCGGCAGTTGGTGCCTTGGGTGGCAACCCCGACGCCGGGTTGGAAGTGCTTGCCACTGTCCGCAATGAACATGTCAAACGCGCCTTGGAACTCATTGAACAAGGTCGAGTTCAGATTGAACGGGCAGACACGCCAGAATTCATCTTTTGTCGAGCAATCGCCCAGGCTCACGATACAACGGTTGAGGTGACGATTGCCGGCGGCCACACCGACATCGTTGAAGAAAAGAAAAACGGCGAAGTGATTTTTGAAAAGCCTCGTGCGATCGCAACGGACACGGAAGGCAACTCGAGCGTTCAGGGCAACGAAATCACGCTTAAAAGCGTCTATGACTTTGCTCACGAAGTTCCTTTTGAAGATATCGCTTTCATGCTTGAAGCCCGCGATATCAATATGGCGTTGGCCGATGAAGGTCTGGCGCATGAGTACGGTCTCGAATTAGGTCGCACGATCAAAGAGCAAATCAAGGCCGGGATCTTAAGTGAGGACTTAGTCAATGACATGGCGGCATACACGTCAGCAGCCTCCGACGCTCGCATGGGTGGCGCGACGCTACCGGCAATGAGTAATTACGGTAGCGGCAACCAAGGCATCACAGCAACCATTCCCGTGGTGAAAATGGCTCAGTTTGTTGGCGCTGACGAAGAACGCTTAGCCCGCGCGCTAACTCTGTCACACCTGGCCGCTATTTACATTAAATCTCATTATCCGTCTTTGTCCGCATTTTGCGGCAATACCGCCACATCAGCGGCAGTGTCAATGGCTTTGGTCTACCTCAATGGCGGCAGTTATGAACAAGGCTGCATGGCTATCAACAATGTCATCAGCGACACAGCAGGCATGGTCTGTGATGGCGCCAAATCAACCTGTGCCATGAAAGTTAACACTGCCGCACAAGCCGCTTACAAGGCTTGTTTCTTGGCCTTGGCTGGCCACGGAGTCGTCAACCAAGGAATCGTCGCCGACGATGTGGAAAAAACCATTGACAATCTGGGCGACATGATCTGCAAAGGTATGCAACAGACCGATGTGAAAATCATTGAAATCATGCGCAATAACTGACCGGATGTTACTAGACCGGGGCCAACGAATTGGGTTGACGCCCCGGTCTCGTTTCGGTGACTTCACGGGATTGTTCAAGCGATTCCCATAAAACCATTCAAGCCGTACTTGAGCTTATGTCACTTTGTGGCATAAAAGGCATTTGCCGTCATTTCCAGATATTGTTCGCCTGCCAACTTAGGATATTTTGCCTTAACGGCTACGATAAAACTTTGTTTATCTGCGCTATTTTGGGCAATGTTTTTAACTGCTTGCACATAAGCGATTTTTGTATCCAAGGCGCTTGCCCCTTCAGGCGCATGATGGCTTGAGAAAATCAGTTCAACACCTGACTTTTTCATCTGCTGCAATTGCGCTATGAACTGATCACAATGTTGGGCTCCCGCCAAAATGGAATGCGTATCGGCGCCCAACATATGGATATACGCCGCCTTGAGCTCCGGGAAATAGATGATGTTGCCGGCGCCATCTTCTTGCACATCAACAGTGACGGATGCGATATTGGATTTTCCCAAGGGAAGAGTCTGTATGATTTTCGCCCAAGACGCGTCAAAATCTTTTCCGTAGACCGGAATTAAACCGTCAACGATCGCTTTTGTCGCTCCAGCCTGCATGGGCTGCTGGGCATTTTTAGATGCATAGGTCTGTGTGTTGCCGTACCAGGCTTCGCCGGCATTCAAACCGGCAGACGGATGATTGGAAAAAATCACCACGTTTAATGGCTTTTCAAGACCATTTAAGTAATTTGTCCAAACCTGAAAGTCTTTTGTAAAAGCCGGCGATTCAACACCCACCAATCCTTTGGCGGTTTCAATGGCTAAAACGGAATCTTGCATGGGATCGGCCGTTTCAAACGCATGAACTCTAGTGCCATCGGGATAAGCGTAAACAAATACCTCACCAGAGCCTAGCGGCGATTTTTGCGCGTTCGGCGCGCAAGAACACTCTTTGACTAAGCACCAACCAGCGCAACGAACGCAATTTTAGACTTTAGAGACATTTTCTTTCTCCTATTTGGTTAGGTGTCGAACTAAATAATTAAAAAATTCGCTGTGGCAAAAGTGAGTACCTTAAATTTATTTTTCTAAACAGAGGCAAACTTTTTCCATTAAATCTTGCAAAGTGGCGATTTCATCGGCCGTGAGAGCCACTCGGATTTTGTCATCCATCTGATCAGAGATTTTTTCGAATTTTTCCCGACAATCTTCACCCTTTTTCGTCAATTGGACAAAATTGGAACGAGCGTCCATTTCATTGACGACACTAGTGACATATCCGAGTCGTTTGAGCTTATCGACCAAAACGGAAATAGTTGCTTTGCTTCGATGAGAATAGCGCGCAAGCTCGGTCATCGTGGTTCTGCCGTGCTTATAAAGCACATTTAGCACATCGCCATGCGCCAGATCGATATCATCCATGCCAACCTGATGCATCGCTACAATCAAATGTGTCCGCAAAGCACGTGACTGACGTGATGTCAGTTGCCCTATCAGGGTGTGCTCTGTTTTTGTCGAAAATGAATTGCTCATAAGAAACAAGGTTACTCAATAATTACAGCGCACATTATAGTTCGATATCTAACTTTTTCAAGAGAAACCCAAATCTCTAAATCGAATCAAACGGACCAACCCGCTGGATTTTTCTCCAACGGGATGATCCTATCGCTTTTTGATCTTTATTGAGAATTTAAACGAACACACTGATTAATCAGCGCGTTTTTCCAAAATTTCAATAGCAGGCAACACCTTGCCTTCAAGGAATTCCAAGAAGGCGCCGCCACCGGTTGAAATATAAGAGATTTTGTCTTTGATGCCGAATTTGCTGACTGCCGCAACCGTGTCACCGCCGCCGGCGATGGAAAACGCGCCTTTTTCAGTGGCCGACGCAATGGCTTGAGCCATCACTTCAGTGCCATGGGCAAAGGGGGCCATTTCAAAAACGCCAACCGGACCGTTCCAAACAATCGTGCCGGCTTTTTGCAAGATTTCGCCTAACGCTTTCGCCGTTTCTGGGCCGACGTCCAGAATCATCTCATCGTCCTGCACATCGTCAACTTTACAGATGCGATGCTCTGCCGTCTCAGAGAATTCTTTAGCGACAACGACATCGGCAGGCATTGGCAACGTGGCATTTTTCGCTTCCAACGTCTTCAAAATATTCTTGCATTCTTCAACCAAATCGGGCTCTGCGAGCGACTTGCCAATCTTGTAGCCGGCGGCCAAAAGGAAAGTGTTTAAAATGCCACCGCCCACAATCAATTGATCGACCTTTTGTGCCAAGTTATTCAAAATGGTCAGTTTGGTTGACACTTTGGAGCCACCCACGATCGCGACCAACGGATGCTTAGCTTCTTCAACGGCTTTGGTGAGCGCTTCAATTTCTGCCGCCATCAAGGGGCCTGCGCAAACGATATCAGCATATTGGGCCACGCCATAGGTTGAAGCTTGAGCGCGGTGAGCGGTGCCGAACGCGTCATTGACGAAAACGTCGCACAAGGCGCCGTACTTCTTCGACAGCTCCTCTGAACACTTCTTCTCTCCAACATTGCAACGGCAATTTTCAAGCATCACCACTTCGCCTTCGGCCACTTCAAATCCGCCATCAACCCAATTGTCAATCAAACGAACCGGCGAACCCAAAAGTTCAGACATGCGTTCGGCAATTTTTTGAAGACTGTCAGCAGGGGTCTTTTCACCTTCCTTGGGTCGTCCCAAATGGCTAACCACCATCACGCGGGCCCCAGCGTCACGGGCCATGCGAATCGCCGGCACTGACGCCACCAAGCGGGTCTCATTGGTAATGTTGCCGTTGTCATCACGAGGCGCATTCAAATCTGAACGGATAAAAACACGTTTGCCTTTCAAGGCGCCGGACTTAACTAAGGATTCGAGAGTTTTTACTCGCATGTCTGTTCCTTTATGTGGAAAAATCAAACGGATCTTTTAATTATAGAAAAGGATCCCTAATCTAGGGAAAATTGCACAGAGATGTAGAAAATTACCAGAGATTCCCTATTGTTGTATAGAAGTCTTTTTTGTAAAGTGAATAAATTCCTTCAATCATTTTTACTCAATATAGGATTCAACGTCATGGCTCAATTAGATGTGGTCAAAGTATGGGAAGACCTGCATAAAACCCCGGAACTTGGTTTTGAAGAAGTCCAAACAGCCGCTTATATCGCCAAAGCGCTCAAAGACATGGGCTATGAAGTCACCGAAGGCGTTGGGAAAACCGGCGTCGTTGCCTACGCTCGCGGACAAGAACCCGGACCTTGCGTCATGCTTCGCGCAGACATGGATGCCTTGCCGTTTGTGATCGATGGCAAGAAAACAGCTATTCACGCTTGTGGACACGATGCTCATAGCGCGATGCTGTTGGCTGCTGCGAGCGCACTGGTTGGCAAAGTCAAGCGCGGCACCTTAAAACTTTTATTTCAACCGGCCGAAGAAACCCTCAAAGGCGCCTTGTCGGTCATTGAGGACGGCGTTTTAAATGATGTGGACATGGCTTTCGGTCTTCACATCCGCCCGGTCCAAGACGTCGCTGACGGTCAAATGGTCGCGGCTCTTTGCCATAGCGCGAGCGGTTTTTTCCGTATTGAAGTCAAAGGGCAATCGGCGCACGCCTCTCGTCCTCATTTAGGCGTCAATTGCGCAGAAATTCTTGCCGCAATTGTCATGAATATCTCGCAGTTGAAATTCAATCCTGCTCAGACCTGGTCATGCAAGTGCACAAAAATTGATGTGGGCGGCGCGGCAGTTAACGTGATCCCCGATCACGGCTATGCCATGTATGACATCCGCTCGCAGACTAATCCTTTGATGAAAGAAATGCTCGATAAAGTTCGTCGCTGCGCTGAAAACACGGCGGCCGCCTTCGGAGCTACGGCGACGATGACGTTCCCAGGAGACGTGATTCCGGCCTGCGAGTACGACGATACCCTCGTGCAAGAAGTCGCCGATTGCATCCGTGACGTGGTGGGAGAGGAAAATCTGGTGATGACCTGCGGCGGCGGTGGTGAAGATTTCCACTTCTTCAAACAATTTAAACCGTCGCTGCAAGTTGCCTACTTTGGCGTTGGATGTGGTTGTGAGCCTGGCTTGCATCATCCACAAATGCACTTCAATCCCAAAGCCTTGCAAAATGGCGTTGACGTGCTCGAAAAAATCGTTTTACGCCATTTAGGCTAAAAACCCAAGCCTGGCCGAAAACACTGAACAATCGGTCAGGCTTTTTTCAGCCTCAAATGTCTATTTTGCTTTTCAGTTCAATAAATGCCTCATATTAAACGAAAACAAATTGATTAATAAAATATTTTTATCAACAAACCCCTCAACAAATTAGGTTGTTCGTACACAATCAATCATTTTATTCAAGCTTGCAAGATTGACAGCTCCGCCTATGGCTTTAGATTTGGCAAGATGACAATGACTCATATTGCTACACCAGCAGTAGCGTCCACAATGACGCTGCAGTCATGAGAACGGATAACGGTAAGGTTCTTTATGCAATGATCGTTTTCCTCAGTATTGACAAACGTTTCTTATCAGCTTTAAATGAAAAACTTGAAGGCCTGTTTTAAGCATTTTTCATAGAGGTTTTCCATGTTAGGCATTTGTATCGGTATTGTGGTTCTAATCGTTGTGGGTTGGGCCATTATCAAAGGGAAATACGCTCCCCTCATTTTATTTGCAAGCGGCATTTTCATGCTTGCCTGCTCCATTTTCTTAGACACAGGCTCCTTTATGCCGAAAAAGGCGTTGCCGACCGGCAATGACTATTTAAATATTGTCGAATTCCTTCGTTATTCATTCTCCAATAACCTCGGCAATCTCGGCTTACTGATCATGTCCATGGTAGGCTTTGCCTCCTACATGACGCACATCGGCGCCAATGACGCCTTTGTGAACATCGCCATTAAGCCCTTGTCTTTTGTGAAGCACCCGTACTTCCTTGTCTTTGTCGCCTTCCTGCTTGGCAAGGCGGTTTCGATGGTGATTACTTCCGCCACTGGTTTGGGTGTTTTGTGCTTGGCCTTGATGGGACCGGCGCTGGCTGCGCTCGGCATGAATAAAAAGACAATCGGTGCGGTTTTTGTCACCTCGGGTTGCGCCTCGTTGGTTTTATTAGGTGGAACGACAGCGGCTTCGGCAAAAGCCTGCTCGTTGAGCATTTTGGACTATGTCTTCCTCTACAAGATTCCTGCCGGTTTGCCCGTGGTTTTCGTGATGGGTATCGCCCACGTCTTCTGGCAACGCTATCTCGACAAACGGGAAGGTTGGAATCCTGAAGAACACAAGGGCGAAACACTGGTCTTTTCCGAAGACGTTAAACGTCCGAGCACCGCTGCTCCCAAAATTTACGCTATTTTGCCCTTCCTGCCGATGATTTTCGTGCTTCTTTTTTCACGTTATTTCATCGATACGATCAACTTGCACATCACGACAACCATGTTCCTGTGTGTCTTGATCGGCATGTTCTGCGAAACCATTCGTTGGCGCGGTGACATCGCCAAGTTAAGCGCTGGGCTAAAAGTCTTCCTGCAATCCATGGGTAAGGCGTTATCGGGCGTGGTGGCGCTCGTGATCGCTGCCGGTGTCTTTGCCTCCGGCTTTAAAGCCCTCGGCATGGTTGATGCATTGGTGAGCCTCGCCTCAAGCGTGGGCGCTGGTGCCATCGGCATGTCGATTCTCTTTGTCGTGATCACCACAACGGTTGCTATCATCGCAGGTTCCAACGGTGCCTCCTTCTATCCGATCGTTGAAATGGTGCCAAAGATCGCAAAGGACATGGGCGTTAACCCTGTGATGCTCGTTCTGCCGATGCATCAAGCCAGTACGATCGCTCGCCCGTTGTCTCCCGTGGCGGGTGTTGTCGTGGCCATTGCAGGCATGCTCAACATGAGCCCGCTGGAACTGGTCAAGCGCGCCTCGGTGCCTTGTATCGCCGGTTTGATCTCGCACCACATCTTTGTTTTCCTGTTGGCTTAATACTCGACTTGTCAAGCGCTTTGTTGAATAGGTTTCGACAAAGCGCTTTTCCTATTGAATCATCCTTTTTAAGGAGTTTGAGATGGCAGATTTAAACGATGTTCTTCAAGCGCCGACCTGGACGATGGATGACGCCTATGTTGATATCGGTTCGGCACGTTATGAAGAAAGCATGAAAGCGCTTGCCGACTGCGTGAAAGCTTTGAAAGCTGTCAATGCGATAACCCGTGAAAATGTTCAGACGACGCTTGCAATTTATGATCGTGGCGTCATGCTTCACTCTTCGCTCACTGCCTTTGTGAAATGCTTGGGCGCGAAAGATTCCAACGACGATCGCGTAGGAACAGAGAATTCCAGGCTGGCAGGGCTATTTGCAGAACTCTCGCAAGCCAGCGTCGATTTATTCAAATTTGTGCAAACACTGCCCGATGATGATGAAATTTGGACAAAATCGCCGCTTGCTGACTGGCACTTCGAAATTAAAGATCGCAACGGCCACTGGATGAATAGGCTTAGTGCAAGCGACAAGGCTTGGTATCAGGAAATTGAACGTCAGTGCTTTACCCCCTTGAACGATTTATTCAAAGTGTTGCAAAAAGGGGTTGATTTCGAGGCTGAAAACAGTCGCGGAGAAAAAGAACGGATTAAAGCGGCAAAGCTCGTCAGTGTCATCAAGGGCAATCCCGATCCGGTTTTACGCAAAAATGTCTTCATCGGGCTAAATCAATCCTACGGAAAGCGCGCAGAACTTTATGCCGGTCTTTTGAACCAGTTGCATGGTTTGCGTTTAGTCGGCTTTAATCGCGCAGGCGTCACGCCGCTTGAGGTTTCGCTTCATCAAAACCGGATGAGCGAAAAGGCTTTAATGGCCATGCGAAGCGCCATTTTGAAGCATATTGAAAAAATCCGTGAATCCGTCACGCTCAGGGCCCCCTATTTCGGTGGTGAAAAACTCGCCGTTTATGATTTGATGTGCCCAGCACCCAAAAAAGGTAGCGTTCCCGCTTTGATCCCCTATGCAGAAGGCATTGAGACCGTTAAAACGGCCCTAAGTAGCGTTTCCCCTGAATTTCGCGAATTCATTGATATGATGTTGAAAAATCGCTGGGTGGAAGCAACCGTTTCAGACAACAAAATCGGCGGCGCGTTCTACTCGCGTTTCAATGAATTCAAGATCCCTCGTGTGTTCACTTCCTACATGGGCAACATCACAACCATCTTGCAGCAAGGCCATGAATTAGGACACGCTTTCCACTATTGGATGATACGAGACCTGCCAACGGTGCAAACGGAATTCCCCATGACACTCACCGAAATGGCCAGTACGTTCGATGAAGCCGCTATCCGACTTTATCTCTTGAATCACGCTGAAAGCACTCAAGAGCGTTTTGAAATCTTGTGGCAGGAATTGCGTAGCGTAGCCAACTTCCTCATGAATACCATGGTCCGCATGGACTTCGAGTTGGCTTTCCTTAAAGAACGTCAAAACGGCGTGGTTTCCGCCAAACGCTGCGTGGAGTTGATGCGCGAAGCTTGGCACAACTGGTATGGCGACAGCACTGAAGGCGCTGACGATTACCTCTGGGCTTATAAGCTTCACTATTACAAGACCGATCAATTGATTTACAACTACCCGTATAGTGTCGGCTACTTGCTTTCTCAGGGCTTAATTTATGAATTTAAGCAACGCAAGGAAAACTTCATGCCGTTTTACAAAGCGATGTTGCGTGACACCGGCTGCTTAACCTTGGACGAACTCGTTGCCAAGCACTTCCAGGCGGATGCAACCAGCGAAAAATTCTGGGAGCAATGCATGGAAGCCCCGTTAGACTTCGTTGATCGCTTTAAGAATCAATTTAGAAAATAATTAAGTTTCTTTAACTATGGAAAATCGGCGGTTCTGCCGCCGATTTTCCTTGTTTAGCCAGTAAAAAATAGCAAGCGTCAATCTCGCAAAATCACCGGTTCCGGCTCCAGCGTCACACCGAACAGATCGTTGACTTTGCCCCGAATGTGCTCAGCCATCTGCCAGAGCTCCGCGCCACTTGCCTTGCCGTAATTAACCAACACCAACGCCTGTTTATCGTAAGTACCGGCGTCTCCTTCGCGAACCCCTTTTAAACCGGCTTCTTCAATAAGCCAACCAGCTGCCAATTTTTCCATGTTTCCAGCCACGCGATAGTGCACTATGCTCGGGAATCGTTCAAGAAGGGCTTGAAACACTTCACGCGTTACAACCGGATTTTTGAAAAAAGAGCCTGCGCTGCCCAAATGTTCAGGATCAGGGAGTTTGCGCTTTCGAATCGCCACCACTTGATCAAAAACCGCTTCTGGCGTTGTCCGCTGAACGCCCGACAATGCCTGGGCTAAATCGTCATAACTTAAATTAGCTCGCCAGAGTTTAGGCAAAGCGAAAGTCACCGAAACGACCACCCAATCCCTTGCTTGAGAGGTCTTAAAAATGCTATGGCGATAACGAAAATCACAATCGACCGCCTTAAGCGTGCGCACTTCATCAGCCGTTGGATCATAGATGTCCACTTCTTTCACAAATTGCGCCACTTCGCTACCGTAAGCTCCGATATTTTGAACGACGCTGGCACCAACACTACCGGGAATCAAGGCCAAATTTTCCAACCCCGGATAGCCTTCACCAATCATCCGTTTAACGGTTTGATGCCAGTTCTCACCGGCGCCAACCTTAATGTAAGTCGACATCTGGGATTCGCCAACCACTTCAAAGCCCATGATGGCCATGTGAATAACGACACGGTGGAGCGCTTTGCAGACAATCAGTAAATTGGCTCCTCCACCCAAAATGAAGGGCGGCAGCCGATTGGCACGGGCAAAAGCCAACGCCGCTTTAAGTTCTCTTAAATCATGAACCGTCGTAAAGTAGTCAGCCGTGGCCTCTACCCCCATTGTGTTGTAGGGTTTTAAATTGACGTTACGCAGCATGTTGTTCCAACCGTTTTTCAATGGCGGCAAGAATACTTTCTTCATCCAAGCCGTTTTCTTTCATCAACTCTTCAACAGAGCCTTGCCCGACGAAATGATCGCCAATGCCGAAAAGCATCGTGTCCACATCGACGCCGTGGCTAGCCAACACTTCCAGCACTCCACTGCCGGCTCCGCCAGCGATGACACCATCCTCGGCGCAAACTAGCAAATCATGCGTCTTTGCCATTTGAATAATGCAATCCACATCAAGCGGCTTAACAAAACGCATGTCCACCAACGTCGCGTCCAAATGATCTGCAACGCCCTTTAGTCGAGAAACCATCAAACCAAAAGCCAAAATCGCAACACGGGCGGATTTTGTTTGAGATTGCCGCAAAACACGCGCCTTGCCGATCTCAACTGTCAGCAACGCCTCGGTTTGCTCAATCCCCGGTCCTTTTCCTCTGGGGTACCGAACTGCCGCAGGGGTATCCATCCGATAAGCCGTCGTCAACATCATGCGGCACTCATTTTCATCCGAGGGTGCCATAATGGTCATGTTGGGGATACTTCGCAAATACGCCAAATCAAAAACACCATGGTGAGTCTCACCGTCTGAGCCCACCAGCCCGCCTCGATCAATTGCGAACATAACAGGCAATTTTTGAATCGCCACGTCATGCAAAATTTGGTCGTACGCTCGTTGAGCAAAGGAGGAATAAATGGCGACCACCGGTTTGACGCCGGCGCAGGCCAACCCTGCGGCAAAGGTGACGGCATGCTGCTCAGCGATCGCGACATCACGGTAACGATCCGGGAAACGCTTCTCAAATTCCACAAGGCCAGAGCCTTCGCGCATTGCCGGCGTAATCGCGTAAAGCCGATTATCGACAGCAGCCATGTCACAAATCCAACGGGAAAAGACTTCTGTGTAAGTCGGGTGTTTCGGATCAGGAGCCTTCTCAATAACTCCCACTTCGGGATCAAAGCGACCCACTCCGTGATAAAGCGTCGGATTGGCTTCCGCAGGCGCGTACCCTTTGCCTTTCTTTGTGACCACATGCAACACCATCGGTCCGTCAAGCGCTTTAATATTTCTGAGAATAGTCACCAAACTCGCAATATCGTGACCATCCACTGGACCGAAATAGTTAAGGTCAAAGGCTGAAAACAAGGTGGATTCCGGCGCGACGAAGTTGACCGTTCGCTGCTCCATGCTCTTAAACAGGTTCCACAGTTTCGGGACCGGTTTCAATGCGCGCTTTGAGAGATTTCTCGCGCCCATAAAAGCGCCTCCGGACACCAGTTTAGCCAAATGGTGATTCAGAGCGCCAACGGATGGCGAAATGGAACAGTCATTGTCATTGACGATAATTAAAAGCTTAAGCCCCTCTTTATAGGTTCCCGCATGATTGAGCGCCTCAACAGCCATGCCGCCTGTCAGAGCGCCGTCGCCAATCACAGCGATATGCCAAGCTTCTTTGTCGCCGCGCAAAGCATCAGCGACTGCCATGCCGAGCGCTGCGGAAATAGAGGTGGAACTATGCGCAGTTCCGAATGAGTCGTGCTCACTTTCATTGCGCTTGGGGAAACCCGACAATCCTTTATATTGACGAAGGGTGTCAAAACGATCGCGCCTGCCGGTGAGTATTTTGTGCGCATAGGCTTGATGACCGACATCGAAAACAATTTTGTCTTTCGGCGAATCAAAGACATAATGAAGCGCAATCGTCAAATCCACAGCGCCTAAGGAACTCGCCAAATGGCCTCCGGTTTTTGAAACTTTCTCAACCATGAAGTCGCGTATCTCTTGAGCGAGGGCTGGAAGCATTTCAACAATCAGCTTCTTAAGATCTGCTGGAGAATTGATTCGATCTAATAATGCCATAGACGCTCCTTCGGCCTAGTGATCACGGCTTAAAACATAGCGAGCGATCTCTTCGAGCCGCACCGTTTTTTCTTTTGAAGCCCCTATTGACGCAAGCGAGTCAAGAGCGATCTCGATTTGTGAATGAGCCATTTCGCGGGCTTTCTCAAGCCCTAAGTGCGACACGAAAGTGGGTTTCTCATTGGCCGCATCCTTGCCGGCGGTTTTGCCTAGGACTTCGGTTTCGGCCGTCACATCCAAGATGTCATCAATGACTTGAAAAGCCAACCCCACGCAAGCCGAGTAATTCGCGATCGCGCCGATCAGCGCCGGCTCGGGCATCGTTTGACCTGCGTACAACCCCATTAAGGCTGATGCGCGAATCATCGCCCCTGTCTTCATTCTGTGCATCGTTGTCAGCATCGATAATGTCAAATCAGAATGCGCGGCCAAGAGGTCCACCGCCTGCCCACCACACATTCCTGCCGGTCCCGCAGCAGAAGACAATAGCTTCACCAGCGCGACGGTTTGCTCCGAAGTCAATCCCGTTTGCGTCAGCTCAAAAAACGCCTGCGCCTGAAGAGCGTCGCCAGTGAGCATTGCCATCGCCTCACCGTACTTTTTGTGCGTAGTGAGTTTTCCACGACGCAACGTATCGTTATCCATGCAAGGCATATCATCGTGAACCAACGAGTAGCTGTGAATGTACTCAACCGCCAGGGCGATCCGATCAAGGGCTCGTTCATTAGCGTCAACCAAAAGCCCCGAAGCGTACACCAACAACGGCCGAATCCGTTTGCCGCCATCAAGCACCGCGTAGCGCATCGCCTCGTGCAACTTCCAGGGCAACTTATTGTCTGGGGGCAATGTATCGTACGCCACAACCTCAAAATGTCGAGCTCGTTCCTCTGACCATTGCTTAAAATCGCTCACGGCAGCTCCTCTTGCTTCAAATCACTGGGATTCACAGGTTTTAACTCGCCGTCCTCCAGTTTTTGAACCACTTGAGCAGCTTCTGTCAGAAGAGTCTCGCAGCGGTCCGAAAGGGCTTTCCCGCGCTGATAGGCCTTAACACTCTCTTCTAAGGTCAAATCCCCAGCTCGCATTTTCTCAACAATTGCCTGCAACTCTTGCATGGCTTGCTCATAACTGAGCTTTTGAACGTTTTTTTCACTCACCATAATGATGCAAACTCAATTCAATAACTTGTTCATTTTAGCGGAAATCTCTCTCGGTTCCTTTCTCTAACGCAATAGTCGCTCTTTTGAGCATTTCAATGAAACATTGAAAAGGTTTTTGGGCTTTTCATTTGGAAACGATTATTATTGCCCAATTGTTTAAAAGGCTATGAACTATGAAATCGTTGTGGATGCTATCGGCCTCTTTTCTATTTTCTGCGATGGCCGTGATTGTCAAAATGGGGGCTGAAGAATTCGGCTCGTTGGAGTTGATTTTTTACCGTTCGCTTGCCGGTGTCATTATGCTTTACGGCTTTATTCGCGCCAAAGGCTACACCATTGCGACTCCCCATTTATTCGGGCACTTTAAGCGCAGCTTCATCGGCACTTTTTCCATGTCGTTATGGTTCTTTTCGCTGACGATGCTGCCAGTTGGCACGTCCATGACACTAAACTACACTTCGCCCCTTTTCATGGCTGCCTTCATGATTATTTTTGCCGTTATGCGAAAGCAAGCGCTCAATTGGGGGCTCATCCTTTCAATTCTCTTAGGTTTTGCGGGGGTCTGCCTTGTTCTTCAGCCATCTTTTGAAAGCGGTCAGGAGCTCGGCGCCCTTTTAGCCCTTTCGTCCGGTTTTTTGGGTAGCATCGCCTACTGGCAAATCAAAGAATTGGGACAACTTAAAGAACCCTCTTGGCGCATCGTCTTTTACTTTACGCTCTTCGGTACCTTCTATGGCTTGATCGGTAACCTTCTATTTGAAGGAGGCCTGTCGCCAATTACCAGCAGTAACGTGATTTATTTGATCGGCATGGCTGTCTGCGCGACACTTGCCCAGGTTTCTCTCACCATGGCTTTTGGGCAAGGCAACGTCTTACTGTCATCTTGCCTTCAATTTTCGGCCATTGTTTTTGCTGAACTGATGGGATTGTATTTCTTTGGAGACGCACTCTCACTGACCACCGAATTGGGCATTGGCGTTATCATGGTCGCTGGTGTCATCGCGACGGTGCTGGCTAAAAAACAGCAATAGAAGTCTAATTTTAGAAAGTCGTCAACGCCGATTTTTTAAAAGAATCGGCGCTTATATCTTCTATCATCGCGGTCATCATCGTCGCGATCGTCATCATCACGATCGTCGTCATCGCGATCGTCGTCATCATCGCGATCATCGTCATTATCACGATCATCGTCATCATCACGATCGTCGTCATCATCGCGATCATCGTCATTATCACGATCATCGTCATCATCACGATCATCGTCATCATCACGATCATCGTCATCATCACGATCA
>DVNR01000010.1 GCA_018714205.1 Candidatus Aphodousia faecipullorum | reverse complement strand
GTCTTTCATTCACTCTGAGCACCTGATATTTAAAGTTTTCTAGAAAAGCCGAAGCTTCTCTTGGTTGCCTTCAACTACCAGATACTCACGCTTATCGGTTCGTTGATCAATTTTTAAAGAACACACTCTTTCGAGCTGACGAAGTTGAGAATTATAAGATTCTTTTTCTTCGTGTCAAGGCCTTCAGAAAAATTCTTTTTTTGTTTTTCTTTTGGCCCGCTGCCTTTTGATCGGCAGGGTTGAGAATTATGCCGAAGCCTCATTCCCTTGTCAAGTCGTTTTCAAAAAATCTTTTCAATCCCGACCTGACTTTCTCGCTTTGACGCTCTTCGCATCGCAGCGGAGTCGGTATTTTAAGAAACCTTTTTGTTTTGTCAAATAATTCAGCATAAAAGGGCGGAGCCCTGCCCCGCCCTAGCTCTTTAGGTAAAACTTCAGAATTTTTTACTTAAGGACTTTCACTGTGTCAAACGCAGTTAAACGATCCCGACCATCCCGCGTATAAAGATACGTGTCGTATACGGCACCAGGCACCATGAATTTAGCCAAATCTTTTTGGACAAAACTCATCACCATATCTTTCTTGCCATCGCCGTTGATGTCTTCAATGGCGTACGCCGTCGGCTTAGCCAGATCACTCATCAAGGCCTTGTCGTTGCTGGCCCGACTGATGCCGGCATAGGTCTTTTCCCGATTGATTTGAGTGGCGTCCAAATCTTCATCGCTGAGCAAGGCGATCTTAATGGTTGCGTTGCTCTTTGGATCCAACGTATCAGACAGAATTACAATCTTGTGCGGTGCAATTTGATCCAAACGAGCTTGGATTGCGCCTTGAGCCTCCGTGAGTTTAGCGACATTGTAACGGTGCAAAATCGCAAGTGCCTTGTCTTCTGAAACACTCAAAGCGGCCCGAGCCTGAGATTCGATGCCAACCTTTTCCTCAGCCCACTTCTTTTCCAACTTTTGGATGAATTTCAGGTTGCTCTTGAAATCATCGCGTTGATAGTCAATCACGTTCGCATTATTGACGAAGGTCATTGAAGCGTACTCGGGGTGATAGTCAAAACGCGTCGGCTGAGCGTGGAAATGCTCCTTCGTTGCGGTAGCCGCACTCATAAAGCTTTGATTTTCGCTGGGTTTAGCAAGCGGATAAGAGGGAACAAACGGTGTTTCGCACGGGCGAGCCAACGCTCGATAACTGGCGATTAACACCGGTTCGACATCAACATCAAACACAACAGATTCATGCGTTGCCGTACGGCACGGACCATAACTTAAGTGGTGATACCACCCGTCATCATCGCCAATTTCTTCCTCATGAGCGCGAAGAATGTTTTGAACGTCTTTAATCGTGAATTGACGGTCTGTCACGACAGAATACGGGAATTGATCGGCGTCCTTAATGGTGTCACCGGTAATGTATTCCCAAGCGATCTGGTTGCGGCGGAAATTGTATTCAGCGGTACGTTTAGCAAGCGGCTGAACCGCTTCGCGGAAATTGAAATCCGAGTAATCTCCAGCCTTGGCCGGCTTATAGTGTCCCGTCTTAATCAAGCGCTCAATCAACCCCGGCGATGTAATGACATTGTCCTTGTCCATGACATCAACCTTGCCCAACATGAAGTTGTTTGGGATGTAAACGATTTCGTTATCCTGAATCTTGCGAGCTATCCACATATTGCCTTTGTGAATTGCAAGCTGCCAAGCTTCATGACCGTCGGCAATGGTATAAGTTCTACCTTCAGCGTTGTAACCGTACTTGGCTAATAAATCGGCGGCGATGTCAATTGCTTCTCTAGCGGAATGAGCCCGTTCGGCCAACAGTCTGCGAATGCCGTAACCGATGCCGCCGTTCGTCAATTTTTGATCCTTGTCAAAAATCATTGAACAGTTGTTGGACACAATGACCACGCCGGCTTCATTGACAAAGCCATCGGAGAACGACTGCCCTTTGGTCGAGAGCGTTTGAGACCAATAAAAGCCAAGTGTCTCACGAACTTGAGGAATTTTTGCTGCGGTCGGCTCATAAGTGATCATTTCGCCAGCCTTATGCTTGGCGGGCGGCACCCAATACTGGGCGTTCATGATGCGACCGCCATTGTCTTCATTATGACCGATCAAAATTTTTCCGGTCTCGGAAATATTCTTCCCAACAATAACCGTTGAGCAGGCCAAAGCAGACAAGGGTAACGTTAACAGCGCCGCTGAAACAGCCGCTGCGACCAATGAAGAACGAGTTGTCATATTTCCTCCTAGCGAAAACAAGAGACTACTCCAGTCCTCATTATCGGCCGAGATCGGTCTTCATGTGAAAATAATCACTTACATTTAATTAAAATCAATCTTTAAATAAAAAGCCGGAAGCTTTGAGCTAACCGGCCTTTGAATGGGAAAGATCCTTTAGAACCTGAAATCCCGTTCCCCTTCTTCAATCTTTTGCAAACGAATCACACTTGCTTTGCGGATTTTTTCATGAACAATTTTGGGAATTTCCGCTTCGATCACTTTTTTCGCAGCTTCGCGAGTCTGTGGGCGAGCGTAGTCTTCTGCGTATTCTTTCAATGTCATGATCGCATTGGCTTGGCAATACGTCGCGATTTCCCCTGTCTTTGCCAGTGACATGAAGCGATCTCCTGTGCGCCCTGCTCGGTAGCAGGCGGTACACCAACTCGGCAAATACCCGCCGTCTAAAAGCCACTTCACCACTTCATTGAGGGTACGACGATCGCTCGTCTCAAATTGCGCGGAATTTTCTTCTTTTTCCTCTTTGATCACATAACCGCCAACGCTCGTTCGAGAGCCACCGCTGATTTGTGACACCCCCATTTCCAAACACTTGCCGCGAACACGAGCGGATTCTCGCGTGGAGATAATCATGCCCGTATAAGGCACCGCGAGGCGAATCAAAGCAACAATTTTCAGAAATAGCTCATCTGGTACAGCGTTAGTGAAGGTCGCCGGGTCCACATCATCGGCAGGGCAGATACGCGGCACGCTGATAGTATGCGGCCCCACTCCCCAAACAGCTTCCAAGTGCTCGGCATGCATTAAAAGTCCAACAAAATCGTAACGGTAAAGAGTCAGTCCGAACAAGACCCCAAGCCCCACGTCGTCAATGCCGCCTTCCATCGCGCGGTCCATGGCCTCGGTGTGATAGGCATAGTCGCTTTTCGGTCCTTTCGGATGCAAAAGCTCATATTGTTCTTTATGGTATGTTTCCTGAAACAATTGGTAAGTGCCGATACCAGCTTCATGCAACTTACGATAATTTTCCACAGTTGTGGCCGCGATATTGATATTGACGCGACGAATCGCACCATTTTTGTGTTTGATGGAATAGATCGTCTTAATGGAGTCCAAAATGTACTCGATGGGGTTGTGACGAGGATGTTCACCCGCTTCAAGCAACAGGCGCTTGTGCCCCATGTCCTGCAAAGCGATAACTTCCTGACGAATTTGCTCTTGAGTCAACTTTTTGCGAAGAATATGCTTATTTTTCGCATGATACGGACAATAAGTGCATCCGTTGACACAGTAGTTCGAAAGATACAGCGGCGCAAACAATACGATACGGTTTCCGTAAATATGCTCTTTTACCTTTTTAGCCGTTGCGAAAATTTCCTCGTTCAGGTCCGGTTCTTCGCATGCCAAAAGCACAGCCGCTTCCCGATGAGAAAGCCCTTTAAAATTTTCCGCCTTTTCAAGTGCGGCACGAATCATTTCGCGATCATGTTTATGAGCCTCAGCAAAGGCCAGTGTTTCTTCAATTTCCTCGTGACAGATGAATTCTGAGGCGATTTTGGACTTCGGGTTATACATTTTGAGTTCCTGTATATCAGTAATAATGCTTAGTTACATAAGCCTAAATGAAACACAATCTCATTAACACTCATTTGCCTGACCAAAAGTATATTAAGAGCCTTAAACTCTGTGCCTTTTGTCAAAATCTAGTCAATCAAGATCGAATTCGATACCCTTTTTGAATTAGCAATGCGCAGACCACGGTTAAAACAATGCCGATCGGCAAGGCCATTATCAGTGAAAGGA
>DVNR01000051.1 GCA_018714205.1 Candidatus Aphodousia faecipullorum | reverse complement strand
GTTGTTTCCCCCTTGGGATTCGTCCCGATCATCAGGCCGGCGTACAAAAAGCCCGTGAAGGGGATGCCGTCGGCAGCCATTCCACGCACAGTTGGCAAAATGATTTCATTCATGACTTTTTCATGAATAGCCGGCGTGACAACCGGCGCGGGTGAGTAGGCGCCCATGCCACCCGTGTTTGGCCCCTGATCATGATCAAGTAAACGTTTGTGATCTTGACTGGAAGCCATTGGCAACACATGGTCACCATCGACCATCACGATAAAACTGGCTTCCTCGCCAACAAGAAAGTCTTCAATGACGACTCGCGCACCGGCAGATCCGAAACGGTTATCTTCTAGCATTTCGTCGACGGCTTGGTGAGCTTCTTGCTCGGTCATGGCAACAATGACGCCCTTGCCTGCGGCTAAGCCATCCGCTTTAATAACAATCGGCGCGCCTTTTTTAGAGACATAGGCATGGGCAGCCGTCGCATCGGTAAAGGTCTCATAATCGGCGGTCGGAATACCGTGGCGCTTCATGAATGCTTTTGCGAAGTCCTTGGAGCTTTCCAATTGCGCAGCTTCTCGAGTCGGTCCGAAAATTCGTAAGCCTTTTTCTCGGAAAAGATTAACAATGCCTGCCGCTAAAGGAGCCTCGGGGCCGACCAAGGTGAAATCAATATGTTGTGTGGCGGCAAAATCAGCCAGGCGGTTGAGATCGGATTCGGCCAAATTTTCCAATTTGGGAGTAAGTGCCGTGCCAGCGTTACCGGGGGCAACAAAGACTGTACTTACCCGAGGGTCTTGAGCTAGACGCCAGGCCAATGCATGCTCGCGTCCACCATTACCAATAACAAGAACTCTCATATAATTTCACGGCTTGTACCAGCAACACTTTGGCCAACGCCGCCTCCATTGAGCAGTTAAACAACGGCGGGCACGTTAAGGTGTCCGCCATATCCAATCACCAAGCAGTGACATAAAAATGACGCGATTTGCGTCAAAGGTTTTTAATCGTTAAAAACGGCGGTCGTGTAAACCTGTTGAACATCGTCAAGGTCTTCCAACGCGTCAATCATGCGTTGCATACGTTCAGCATCTTCACCACTTAATTCCGTTTCGTTTAGCGCCTTCATGGTGACTTCGGCCATCTCAGGCACCATACCGGCTTTTTCAAACGCTTCATTAACGGTTTCGAAAGCATTGGGATCGCACGTAACTTCAATGCCGCCTTCATCATCCACGATCACATCGTCAGCGCCGGCATCAAGTGCAACAGCCATTACATCGTCCTCAGTGGCGGAACCAGGAGCGAAAAAGAACTGACCACAATGCTTGAACATAAAGGCAACAGAACCTTCAGCACCGAGATTGCCGCCGTTTTTACTGAGAATATGGCGAACATCAGCCACTGTACGGGTCTTATTATCTGTTGCCGCATCAATCATCAGAGCGGCTCCGCCCACACCATAGCCTTCATAGCGGGCTTCTTCAAATTTGACACCTTCCAATTGGCCGGAACCCTTCAAAATAGCGTTCTTGATCGTGTCTTTCGGGACATTGCCGGCACGAGCTTTTGTTAAAGCCAAACGTAAACGGGAATTACTATCGGGATCGGCACCGTTACGTGCGGCAACCATGATTTCGCGAACGAGCTTGGTCCAGAGGTTGGAACGCTTAGCGTCCTGACGGCCCTTACGGTGTTGAATATTGGCCCACTTAGAGTGTCCAGACATGGAGAAATCCTTTCAAAATGGTATACAAAAAGGGGCGTTTTGCATCAACGCCAGCAAAAACGCCCTAACGTTAACCGAATAATTTTACTCGTTGAATGAGCGTTTGTCTTGCAGAACACAAAAGCGCACACCCCAAGGGGTGCACGCTTTGAGTCAGAAGGAAACGAAAAGTTTACTTCATCAGGCGTTTGAGCATTTCAGAGTAAATGGCAACGCCGACATCAAGTGACGATTCATCAATATCGAAGTCAGCCGTGTGGTGACCGCCAGTACGATCCGAGCCAAGCACAAAGTAGGCAGCTTTACCGCCGTGAGCTTGAACACGACGCGCGAGGATCGTAGCGTCTTCAGATCCTCCGAAATTGACCTCATGAAGAACCTTCTTAACGCCTTCTGTCTTGGAGCAAACATCATCAAGCATGTCGACCATTTCCTTGTCGTTAAAGAGGTCAACGGCTTCACCCATTTTTTCAACATGGGTTTCAACACCGAAACTCTTGGAGACGCCTGCGATGATATTTTGCGTTTCTTCCACCATGTAATTGTTAATCTCACTGGTTTCACCACGCACTTCCATGACAAGTTTTGCGTTGACCGGAATGACGTTACGCCCTTCACCAGCAACCAGACGACCGACATTAACGCGGGTCATGCCGGAGCCATGGCGTGGAATTCCAAGCAATTGCGTGACAGCGTGGCACGCTGCGGCCAACGCGTTGCGGCCGGCATTCGGTTCAATACCCGCGTGAGCAGGACGTCCCTTAAATGTCACGTCAAATTTCGTCGTGCACAAGAAGCCGATCGGCGAGGTGATAATTTCTCCACTCTTGGCCATCATAGCGATGTGACTAGACAAGAAGTAGTCGCAGTCGTCAACAATGCCGCTTGCGGCAACGGCAGCCGCCCCACGCACACCTTCCTCGGCAGGCTGAAAGACAATCTTCAATTTTCCGTTCAGTTCATCTTTGTGTTCCATCGCCCAACGTGCGACAGCCAAACCCGTTGAAATGTGGGAATCGTGTCCGCAAGCGTGCATCAAACCAGGGCGTTTAGAGGCCCAGCCTTCTCGGCTCGCACGGTGATCTTGTGATGGATTTTCCTGCACATTGTTGCAGTCAATATCAAAGCGTAATGCAACTGTAGGACCGGGGCGACCAGTATCCAGCACTGCGACGCAACCAGTGAGCTCCTGCATTTCTGCAAGAATAGCGTCAGAGACGCCACGAGCTTTTGCTGTTTCGATAGCTTGAGCGACCAATTTCGGATCTCTACCTAGGCAATCTTTACGGGAGATCACTTTTTCGCCCATTAACACTTCATAGCCCAGCTTACGCAAATGCTCAACGATGAAAGCCGTTGTACAAAATTCCGTCCAGCCTTCTTCAGGGAATTGATGAAGCTCTCGACGAATGCTGATCAATTGATCATGATAGGCACATTGAGCCATAGTTACTCTCCTAAGTACGTAACAAACAATGAGTTTTTCACTCACTTGAGGAAAGTTTAGTCCAAAGAAAAAGGGTTGGATGATGAAATCCAACCCTTGTTGACTTTAGTCAGAGACTAATTCACTAGACCATGAAGAGAGCCAAAGCAATCGTTGCAGCGGTCATCGGCAATGCCGTGCGCTTGGCCACTTCAATCGGGTTAGCCATAGCGATACCGGACACAACGACCATAGCGCCAGCAATCGGGCTCATCGTACGGCCCAAAGCACCGGTCAAGAAGGCCATCGAACCCAGCGCCTTGATTTCCATGCCAAACTCTGGAGCGTGTGGTGTCACAGCTTCGTTAAAGGCCATGGTTGCAGCGTCACCGGAACCAGTGATCGTACCCATGATCCACGGACCAAGAGAACCACCCCAACGAGCGATGTCGTTAGAGTGCTTGAGCACGTCAACAAACGTATCGATCAAGCCAGTAGCGCGCAGACCCGCAGCGAACACACCGGCGGCAATGATAATACCCATCACATCGGCGTAACCTTTGCCCATACCGTTAAAGAATTGCTTGGAGAATTCTTGCGGGTTGGTGCGATCGATGGCCATGCCGACCAATAAGGTCAGAACAGCGCCGATCACCATGGCTTGTGCCACACCCATCTTAATGGCGGGGATCCAAAGGTTACCGCTGATCAAGATGGCGATCGGGACGATCGGCATAATCGCCTTGATTACATTGGGTTTGAAACCATCGTCTTGATTTTTAACGTTAGCCGTTGCGTTCGTATCACCTTTATGGTCACCCAAAACAAAGCAAACGAGAGCGATGCCAACCACGGAGAAGATGCCGCACATCAAAGACCACGGGGCATGGTAGGCGATAATGTCCATTTCAGACATACCCGCCATATCAGCCACGAAGATGTTGTGGGAGGTACCCGGCGAGAAGTACGAACCGATCGTACCGCCCATCACTGCGGCAGCAGCGGCGGCAGGCTTAATGCCAGCGCGAAGCATCACAGGAATCAACGTGGAGCCCACAGCAGCGGCACAACCGGCGGCAGACGGAATCGCGATATTAATTACAAAGGTAATGGCTGTGCAAACCGGAATGAGGAAAATGCCCAACCCACGAATCGGAGAAGCCAGGTAGTGCACCAAGCAGCGGTCAGACTGTGTAAAAGTTGCAACAAAAGCGAAACCCATTGACGAGCAGATAGCCATCACCAATGAGCTGTTAGTCATAGACTTGGCAAATGAGTTGAGCGCTTCAAGCGGTTGCATTGAAACCAAGCAGAGGAAGAAACCGGCGGTAAAAAGAACCAGACGTGTTTCCAGACGCTTAATTAATGCGTATACCGAAACGAAGACAACAGCAATTGCCAACCATTCAAGCAAAGACATGAGACAATCCCTTTAAAGTTATAAAAACCACGAACCGCCCTTTTCTGCGAAAGGTTACCCGATTCGTTATCCCTAAGTATTCACTACTTTCAATATTTTCGAAACAGGGATAACCCTCTGAAAAAGACAAAAAATTGTGATTTCTTGCGAAGTTTGGCACTTTTGACCGACATTTTTGACTTTATTTTCAAAATTGAAGTTAAAGCTTTTCGATTTGAGGATAATTTTTGCTTAACGTATTTCGAATAGAATTAGCAAGAATTATTTCTACTTGATGAGGAGAATCTTATGTCCGAATTTCAATCCAAGGGATCTGCTTTTGCACAGAAAATTTTTGATGATGTGCGGGCTATGTCAAAGGATGTGCAAGGGGTGACTCGGCAGGCATTCTCGGCCAAAGAAACCGAGGTGCTTGACTACTTAACCTCTATCGGCCAATCGTTATCGCTTGAGATCGTTCATGATAAGGCGGGGAATGTTTGGATGACATTGCCTGGTAAAGACAGAAGCTTGCCCGCTTTTGTTTCTGGCTCCCATGTTGACAGCGTGCCACAAGGTGGAAATTATGATGGCTTGGCAGGCGTGAATGCCGCCTTAACGGTCGCCTGGTGGATGCGCGAGACAGGCTTTGTGCCGACGCGTGATTACACCGTTTTGATGATGCGAGGCGAAGAAAGTTCGTTCTTCGGTAAGGCTTACATGGGGTCGCTTGGTATGCTTGGCAAACTCAGCGCACGGGATTTGGCTTTAAAGCACCGCGATGGCACATGCACCTTGGGTGAAGCGATGGCATCTTGCGGCATTAAGGCTGAAGATGTCACGGGAGGAAAGCCCTTAATTGATGTCAAGAAGATTGCCGCTTTTGTTGAGTTGCATATTGAACAAGGCCCAACGTTGGATTCTCAAAAAGAGGCCAGGGCAGGTGTGGTCACAGGCATCCGCGGCAACATTCGCCATAAAGCGGTGAAAATTATCGGTGAGGCGGCACATTCCGGCGCAACAGACAAACCCTATCGTCATGATGCACTAATGGCATTTACCGATCTGATGCAACGAATTGATCGTGCTTGGGATCGTTGGTTGATTCAGGGTGAGGATTTAGTTTATACAACCGGCGTATTGAAGATGGCTCCAAGTGCAGCCATTTCTGTGATTCCTGGTGAAGTGACTTTCTCCGTTGACATTCGCAGTTTAAGTGCGGATACCTCTGAGCGGTTTCATGCCTTGATGATCAAGTACGCTAAAGAGGTTGAGGAAGAACGCGGTGTGAAAGTGGAATTTGACGCAGCCCTCTACACGGCTCCATCAGGTGTGGATGCGAATTTAAGCAAGGTGTTGGAAGATAGTGCCGTTGCTGAATCAATTCCCTTTATTCGTTTAGCTTCTGGAGCGGGTCACGATTCTGCCGTGTTGGGTAACAACGGCATTCCTGTGGCCATGATTTTTGTTGCTAATCAATTGGGTTCGCACAATCCTCATGAAGCAATGAAAATCGAGGACTTCATGCAGGGGACGGAGATCTTATGGGCCGCTGTTTCTCACTATGATGTGCACTAGTTGGTAAGACGATAAAAAGGTGCCGGTTTCGGCCGGCACATTGCCCGCATGCCAGTTACGTACTCTTTTTCCCCAATCAGTGTTGTTATCGTTGATGGTTCACCCCTGTTTCGTGAAGCATTAGCGAAACTGTTACATGATGAATCCCTATTCGGTCATGTTGCGGAGACCGGTGACAAACACCTAGGCATGTTCTATATGGAGCGGCTGCGTCCAGGGCTTGTTATTGTGGATATGCACATGAAGGGCGAAACGGCGACAGAGTTGCTCCGATATGCGAAAAACATGGACAATAGCGCTCGTGTGATTATGCTGACTGATCGAGACGATAGCGATGAGTTGATGACAACGGTTCATCTTCAGGCTGAGGGTTATATCTCAAAGCTCATTGAAGTGCCGGAACTGATTTCCCAAATCAAACGAGTTGCCCAGGGGCAAATTGTGGTAAGCAATCGGTTAATGGGAGCATTGGCAAGAGCATTTCGCGATGACACAGGCGAAGTTGACCGGGACCTTACGATCTTAACGCCTAGAGAGCGAGATATTCTCCGTTGTTTATCTATAGGGATGACCAATCAAGAAATTGGAGAATACCTGACCATATCATTGGGAACGGTTAAGGTTCATGTTAAACACATTCTGCGCAAGTTGGGTTTCGCTTCCCGTACCCAAGCCGCATTGTGGGCTAGGGAACGGGGAATTACGATTTAGTTTTGATCATTGGCAAAGATAAGCTCTGCCGATGTGTGTGACGTTTTCTAATTCATTATCCTCATTCGTATTGTTGAGCGTCTCGACAATCACAACAACGTTAGCGCCAAGTTTACCTGCTTCATTTCGTAAATCATTTCGAGCGCCAATCGCGAGGTTTTGGTTGCTTGTCCATCCGCCGGTTAACCAATTACCTTGCGAGCCAGCGACTTCGCCTTTGTATGTGCAGTGATATTGCGGGGGAATGGATTGCACAATAACAACTTGCTCACCGGCTGTTTTAACGGAGTTTGCCATGCAACCGGTCAAAGCAATAGCTCCCAGCGCCGCCAAAATAAAATACAGTGTCCGTCGCATTGTTTATCCTCATAGGGTTAACGATACATTTTCAATGTTAACAAAAAAGCACGCGGCTTTTCCGCGTGCTTTTCAGAAAGCTTAACAGCTTATGTGAAGATTACTTCCACCAGTTGTTGACCGGTTCATACTTCACGATCGGTTCGCCACTTTCAACCAGGGCCTTACCGTTGCTGTAGTACGTCCACATCGTCATAGAACCGCAGGCGATCATGAGAACCACCACGCAGTACATCACCTTGCGCAAAGCTTCACGATTGCCGGAGCAAACGTCCCACTTAACGGCCAAACGGTACAAACCGATCATGCCGTGCAATTCCGTGGCGCACAAGAAGATGAACGTCCAGACCAAACCGTTATGGTAGGTATGAACAGAAGAAAGGTTAGGTCCAATGCTATGCGGATCAAGCAACATCGGGGTCACGTGCGGGAAAACCATGCCGGTCAAAATAACAGCGGTCACGATTTGAACGATCCACAACGTGGTGTCGCGGTGAGCGATGAATTGATATTGGCTCTTGATGTTATGGAACATGCGATAGCTCGTCGGGAAACGACGCAAAGCCATCAAAGCGTGAATGATCACGAGTAAGGTGATGGCGCCGATCAAAACGACGTGCATCCAAGCGTTTTCTTCACCGTTGATGGGGTAACCACCGGAGAAAGCAACCAAGTTCCAGAACACGTCCTTACCCAATTGAATGGAAGACGTGAAAGCCATATGGCAGAACAAGAAGATACCTAACAACAAACCCGTGACGGACTGAGCTACGTCACAGATTGCAGGCCATCTGCTCTTGCGCTTAGCATTACGCAATTCCACACCAGCAATAATTTCTTCGCTGTTGGGGACATTGGAATACTTTTCTTGATCAGAGCTATACATCGACATGATGTTTTTTAACCTTTTGTAGAGAAGTTTAAAGTCCTAAAGCGCGGTCCAAGCACTTAACGAGACATTTCCAAAAACACAAAACAAACAATCCGGCACAGCCGCAGGAGAGTCGTTCCGTCAGAGCGTATCTTGCACTATTCTGAGCGAAAAAGGTTTGCGTTATGTCATAAGTTTGGAGGTTTTTTCAGCTTAAATTAAGAAAGAATCCTCGAATAACAAGGGTTAACCCTTATGTAATGCTTAAAAATTAAGCGAAACTTTAATAAATATAAGGGATAACCCTCATTTTTACGGTTTTGAAAAAATTGCCGTTAAAGCGTGCCAAAAAGACGGTCTCCTGCGTCACCTAATCCGGGAACAATATAAGCGTTTTCATTAAGATGGTCATCTAGGCTGGCTGTGTAAACCTCGATATCCGGGTGCAACGATTGGAATGTTGAAACACCTTCCGGCGCGCAGACCAAAGCCATAAAAATGATGTGCTTTGCATCAACTCCGCGTTTTTTTAAAACATCGACGGCATGAGCTGCGGAGTAGCCTGTTGCGAGCATCGGATCCACCACGAAGAATGTGCGATCTTTCAAATTGGGGAGTTTGACCAAATATTCCACAGGACGCTTATTTTCATCGCGATACATTCCAATGTGGCCTACTCGAGCGGAAGGCATCAAATCCAGCAACCCATCAGCCATTCCAAGCCCAGCTCGTAGAACCGGTACGATCACCGGCTTTTTATTGGCTAAAAATGGTGCGTTGAATTTGCAAAGAGGTGTTTCAATTTCGCGGGTTGTCAACTCTAAATTGCGCGTGACTTCGTAACCCATTAAGAGAGCAATTTCTCTGAGTAGCGCACGAAAATCCCGGGTTGTTGTGTTCTTGTCGCGCATAAAACTGAGTTTATGCTGAACAAGGGGATGATCAACGATATGCAAACGGGGAAAACGAGGATCTTGATACATGAAAAGACTCCTTTTTTGAAATACCGTTTTATCTTAGCGACTTTCTTTTTAAATGGTTACTTTTCCTTTTTTACAATTGTCTTTTTCTGAGCCGTATCGCTTTTGGAGCATTCGTGTTACAGTGTCACTGCTGTCTACTTTTGCTCAAAGGTTTCACAATGCATTTGCGTACAGTCTTCTTGCTTTTGCTTTTTGTTTTTTGCTCCATCTTTTTGATTGTTAATTGGGAAGGGGTAATGGCAGATGTGACGGTCAATTTGCTTTATACGCAAATTCAGGCGCCGCTGGGGCTCATCTTGTTGTTGGGGCCGGGATTAGTGATTCTAATTTGTCTGGTTTACGGCTTTGTACAACAAGCGGCTTTATCACTTGAATTGCGCCGGGTCAACAAGCAATTGCAGGAAGCAAGAGACTTAGCGCAAAAGGCGGAGCGCTCACGTTTTATAGAACTTAAGTCTGACTTACAGAAACATTTGCTGGATTTGCAAAATCAAAGTGCGGCCCGCCATTCCGCATTGCTTGCTAGGATAGATAATCTGCAAGAGGCAATGGATTCAAGCTCGCAGGAAACGGTGAATTCGCTTTCTGCCAGCGTTGGAGAAGTCGAAGATCGTCTGGCTCAATTGGTTCAGTTGGCTTCGGAAAAGCAAATTGAAGTCAAAGAGAAAGAAATGGTGGAAAGCAAAAATTCCGTCAGAAAGTAATTTAAAGCCTCGGCAGGGCCGAGGCTTCATTTATTTAGGATAACTCTTAGCGTTTTGAGACCTTACGTACACACCAGTCGCCAAGACTTTGAATGACTTGAACGAAAACCACTAAGATCAAAACAACTGTCCACATGACTTCAGGCATATAGCGGTTGTGTCCATAACGGATACCAATGTCGCCCAAACCGCCTCCGCCAATCGCACCAGCCATAGCTGAATAACCAACTAATGTGATGATGGCAATCGTGATCGCAGCGACAATGCCAGGCATGGCCTCAGGGATGAGGACCTTTAAGATGATTTGCATGTCCGAAGCACCCATCGATTGGGCAGCTTCAATGAGTCCTCGGTCAACTTCACGCAAGCTTGTTTCAACTAGACGAGCGATAAAGGGGGCAACGCCTATCACCAAGGGCACAAGTGTTGCTGTGGTACCGATTGTTGTGCCGACAATCAGCCGAGTCAGAGGATAAATGGCAACCAGTAAGATGATAAAAGGCGTTGAGCGAATAGCGTTGACAATAATTCCCACGATTGTATTAGTCGCTAACTTTGGCATCAAACCGCTTTTGTCTGTGACATGCAACAACACGCCGAGAGGAATGCCGATAATGCTTCCAATAATGCCGCTGCCGAGTACCATGATGACCGTTTCGAGGAAACCCTCACCTAAAAGAGAGACGATTTCGGGCGTCACAACATTACCTCTTCGTAATCAACTTTGTTTTTTGCTAAAAATTCCAGGGCTGCCTGATAACTAGCTTCATCGGAGCTTTCTGCCAAAATGGTCAACATGCCGAAACTGGTGCCTTTCAACTCCTCGACTTGACCTTGCAGGATATTGAAATCAATCCCAAATTGTCGTGTCATGGCCGAAAGTACCGGTTGAGTAACTTCGCTTCCGACAAAAGTTAAGTGTAGCAAACGGGCGTAATGACCCCGTTGCGCGGCCTGGCTAATGCGCTCACGCACGGAGCGATAAATTCGCTCTGGCATATCGTGCACAACAACATCTGCTAGCATCGCGCGGGTTGTTGGATGTTTGGGGTGGCGAAAGACTTCAAGTACCGTGCCGCTTTCAACAATTTGGCCGCGATCCATAACAACAACGCGATCACAAATTTGCTTAACCACTTCCATTTCATGAGTAATCAAGACAATGGTGACACCAAGATCTCGATTGATACGCTGGAGCAATTCTAAAGTGGATCGAGTCGTTTCTGGATCAAGGGCACTCGTCGCCTCATCGGAAAGTAAAACAATCGGATCATTGGCCAAAGCGCGGGCAATACCAACTCGTTGTTTTTGACCTCCAGAAAGTTGACGTGGATATTTATTTTTGTGTTCGGTCAGACCCACTAATTCGATCAGATGATTGACTTTCTTTTCAATAAGTTTCCTATCGACATGGTGTAACTCCAGCGGCAAGGCGATGTTATCGTACACCGTACGTGAACTAAGTAGGTTAAATTGCTGAAAAATCATGCCGATCTTGGTGCGTGTTTGGCGAAGCTCTGAGGCAGAAAGCTCGTTCAAACACTGACCGTCAACGACAACCCTACCTTCAGTCGGAGCGGTAAGAAAATTAATAGTTCGAACTAAAGTGGATTTTCCGGCGCCAGAGCGGCCGATAATGCCGAAAATTTCTCCCTTGTCGATATGGATGGAAACATCCTTTACAGCATCCATCGTTTTGCCGTCAGGAAGAGAAAAGCGCTGTGATATGTGGCTTAAGTCAATCATGAGCGATGAAACACCATCAGGGGAACAAGAAAAACTCACGATCAGTAAGGCTGGCAATACCGACTTGGTATTAAAAAGGAATTCCAGATAACAAAAAACACGTCGCTCGGACGTGCTTTTAAGTGATGGTGCCGGTTAGAAGACTTGAACTCCCGACCTTCGCATTACGAATGCGCTGCTCTACCAACTGAGCTAAACCGGCTTTCCATTTCAACCTCGCTTATCGCGAGAAGCAGAATTATGCCGAAAGAAAATTGTAATTGCAAACTTTTTTTAAATTTTTTTCAATCGACAAAAATTCCCGTTAGGGGGCGCCTTTCATCCTGAGTCCGAAGATTCAAGAGCGGTCGCCTCTGAAGCGGGTTTCGGGGAAGCATCACGTACCTCCCACAGCCGGCCCCAAGTCCAGCAACCTATTTTGCATAAGCATTGGAACAAGGAATCTTAAAGCAACCTGCACCTAGCGGGAACACTTAGTATTTTGGATCAGATTAAAAAAAAATACAATGTTGGAAAGACTCAGATACGATTTTTTCTTGGATTACCACGCAACAATACCCGTGTAATGCGTGACCAAGATCACTAGCCCAAAAATAATTCGGTACCAACCAAAAGCTTTAAAGTCATTGCTGGATACATAGCGTAATAGCCATTTAACGACAATTAAAGCACTCAAAAATGAAACCACAAAACCGACGGTAAAACCAACAGTCATGTTTGTGGTCCAAATAAAGGTTTGTTGGGTAGAAACTTTTAGGAAAATCTTGGCTAAAGAGTAGATCGTGGCACCAAAAATAGTCGGGATCGCCAGAAAGAAAGAAAACTCAGTGGCAGCCCTGCGCGAGAGTCCTAGAACAAGGCCGCCGATGATGGTTGCCCCAGATCGACTGGTGCCTGGAATCATTGCAATGCATTGCATGCAGCCGACGTAAAAGGCATCGCGGGCGCTCATATCGTCCATTTCATGCACTCGGGGTTGTATATTCAATTTGGCATGGCGGTTCTCAACCCAAAAGATGATCAAGCCTCCCAAAACGAGTGCTATTGCAACGGTGATCGGATTAAATAAAAAGGATTCAATCAGATCGGCAAATAGGACACCTAAAATAGCCGCCGGTAAAAAAGCAACTATCAGGTTGATGACCAATTGTCGCTCTTTGCTCGGTTTCCAAAAACCGGTTATGACTTTGACAAGGCGTACCCGGTAAAACCAGCAGACAGCAAAAATTGCGCCAGCTTGAATAGCGATACTAAATGTATTGACTTCTGGCCCCTGGAAGTTCAGCAAGTCCCCGGCAATAATCAAATGACCGGTTGAGGAAATCGGCAGAAACTCCGTCAATCCTTCAACAATACCAAGAACAAATGCTTTAAATTGGTAAAGAATGTCAAACATGGGTGATTACACTCGTTGATAGACTAAATCCCAGACACCATGACCGAGGCGTTCACCGCGAGCATGAAATTTTGTCATTGGACGCTCGGTAATTGGATTGGCCATAACAGGGGAAAAACCTTCATAGAAATTTTTCAGAAGCGGCTCGGCTGACAGTACTTCGAGCATTTGCTCAGCATAATTTTCCCAGTCCGTTGCGCAGTGGATATAGCCACCAGGGCGAATCCGAGAAACCAATTCATGGATAAAGGGCTGGGCAACTAAACGGCGTTTATGATGCCGAGCTTTCCGCCAAGGGTCAGGGAAATAAATATGAACACCGTCAAGACTATCCGGAGCGATCATGTCTTTGACCACTTCAACAGCGTCATGTTGAATGATGCGCACGTTTGTTAACTGCATTTCATCTAGGCGTTTGGCGAGAGCGCCCACGCCAGCGGTAAAAACTTCGCAGCCTAAAAAATTGACATCCGGGTGCATTTTCGCGATCGCGGCCGTGGTTTCCCCCATGCCGCAACCGATCTCTAGCACCAAAGGAGCCTTTCGTCCGAAGATGGCTTCAGTATTTAAGGCAGATTGTTCATATTGGACCTGGTATCGGGGGAGAAGTTCCTCCAGTGCGCGTTTTTGTGCCTGGCTAATATGGCCACGACGAAGTGTGAAACTACGGATATGTTTTTTCTTGAGAATTTCGATTTCTTCAGGTGTTAATACTTTTTTTTCAGACATATATAAAAAAACGGACGCTCCGGTCCGTAACAGATGAAGATATTTCCATGGAGCGGATGAAGGGAATCGAACCCTCGTCGTAGGCTTGGGAAGCCTCTGCTCTACCATTGAGCTACATCCGCATTGATCGAGTCACTGATTTTAATCAATTTGCTTGAAAAAAGAAACTATTGAGTCAAGTCCCTGCATTTGATTCGTATAATGCGTAGCATTAAATTTTCAAACGAAGGGGCTAAAATGAGGCAATTTATCTCTGATTTTCAAACTTTTATCAGTCGCGGCAATGTCGTGGATATGGCTGTCGGTGTCATTGTTGGGGCAGCTTTTTCCGCGATTGTATCTTCCCTTGTCAAAGATATTGTCAATCCAATTTTGGGGGTTATTGTCGGTTCTCAGGATTTTTCGAATTTCTTTTTCGTCTTGTCTTTACCAGATAACTATGCTGGTCCAATGACTTACGATGCCCTCACGAAGGCAGGAGCGGCAGTTATAGGATACGGCGCCTTTTTGACGTCAGTTTTTCACTTTATTTTGATGGCATTTGTCGTTTTTTGTTTGGTTCGGGTGGTCAACCATGTTCGGAAGATGGCTGATGCTGCGTTGGCTTTAAAGAAAGCCGAAGAGAAAAAAACGCCGCCCTCGTCTCCCGAAGATATTGTGCTTTTACGTGAAATTAGAGATTTACTGAAACAAAAAGAATCGTTGTAACAAAGTCGAGCTTTGTGATGTCGGAAAAAAGAAGGAGCGGTAGACGCTCCTTCTCAATCAGAAGTGGGCTAAAAGACCAGATTAGTAGTTTTCAGCGCGGACTTCAAAATAGCTTTGAGCATAGCCACAGACCGGGCAGGCTTCCGGAGCCTTCACTCCCATGACAAGGTGACCGCAAATGCGGCATTCCCACATTGTTTGCCCAGCTTTTTCAAAAACTTGCTGCATTTCAACGTTTTTCAAAAGCTTACGATAGCGTTCTTCGTGAGCCTTTTCGATGGCGGCGACAGCACGGAACTTGGCAGCCAATTCTGTAAAGCCTTCAGCATCGGCGTCCTTGGCAAAACCGTCATACATGTCAGTCCATTCGTAGTTTTCGCCTTCGGCAGCAGCTCCCAAGTTAGCGGCAGTGTTGCCGATCCAACCCAAGGCATCACACCACAGGCGAGCATGTTCCTGTTCGTTGCGAGCAGTTTGTAAGAAAATCGCGGCAATTTGTTCGTAGCCTTCACGTTTGGCGACTTCAGCGAAGTAAGTGTACTTGTTGCGTGCTTGGGATTCGCCAGCAAAAGCTGTCATCAAATTTTTCTCTGTCTTCGTTCCGGCTAATTGACCGTTGGGTTTAGCGGCTTCTTCCACTAATTCGAAAACTTCCGCACCTTTTTTGCAGATAGGGCAGATGTAGTCGGCGGGCAGTGGGCCTTCGCATTCATGAATGTAACCGCAAACTTTGCAACGATATTTCATCTTCTTTTCTCCTAAATCTCCGCTACGGTCCATGTAGCAGGTGTGTAAAAGGCGTTCCGCTAATTCAGAAAGCGGCTTGCCGTAAAAAGTTTCATAAAGCGCTTGGATTTCTTTATTTTCGTGACTGGTCCGACGCTCCGGGGCTAAGGACTTGTCGCGTGCATAAAGTGAATCAATGCGAGCTTGTCGTGTGTTGTCTTCTTCGCCCCAGTTGAGTTTCGGTTGGCCGCCACCGCTGATGCAACCGCCCGGGCACGTCATGACTTCAACAAAGTGATAGTGCTTTTCACCTGATTGAATTTTTTCAATTAATCGGCTGGCGTTGGCAGTCCCATACACCACCGCAACGTTAAGAGTTAAGTCGCCAATTTGCACTGAGGCTTCTTTTGTGTCTGTTAAGCCTCGAACGGGTGTTAAGTCATAAAACTGCTCCGGGGCATTCTGGCCGGTAATGAAGTAGTGGGCTGTGCGCAGAGCCGCTTCCATCACGCCTCCAGTGTTTCCGAAGATAACGCCGGCACCAGAGCCCTCACCCATCAAGTGATCAAAGGTGCTTTCCTCAATGCTGTCAAACGACAGACCTCGTTCTTGAGCCCATTGAGCCAACTCTGTCGTCGTGATGACAAAATCTGTGTCGCGCATCCCTTCAATGCCGAGATACTTTCCGGCAGCGCACATCTCGTCGCGACGAATTTCAAATTTCTTGGCTGTGCAAGGCGTCACGGCAACATGAACTATCTTTTTGGGATCAAGAGTACGTTGTTTCGCAAAGTAGGTTTTAACGGTTGGCCCTTGCATGCCAATGGGACTTTTGGCTGTAGAAATATTAGCTAATAATTCCGGGTGGAAAGTTTCAGCATATTTGACCCATGCAGGGCAGCAACTCGTAAATTGGGGTAAAGGTCCAGTTTTTTTCGTGATCCGTTCGACCAACTCGCTGGCTTCTTCCATGATGGTGAGGTCAGCACTGAAATTCGTGTCAAGCACAAAATCAGCGCCTAAGGCTCGCAATAATCCGACCATCTTTCCTTCGCAGAAGAGACCTGCTTGCTGTCCGAAGGCTTCTGCCAACGCGACTCGCACTGAAGGTGATGTGGAAAAAATCACGACGCTGTCAGGATCATCGATAGCTGCTTGAACATCGGGATATTCGGGACGCGGCAAGAGACTGCCGGTCGGGCAGACATTGATGCACTGTCCGCAATTAATGCAGATTGCTCGGTCGCCAGTTTTTTCCAAGCTGTAGTGACCGTGTACACCGATGTAGTCTTCGCAGACTTGACGACACATGGAACAATTGACACAAAGTGCCTCATTTCGTTCTAGCGCGGGATTATCCGGCTCCACAGCGACACGGACATCCAGGGATTCGTGTTTGGACATTTTTCTCTCCTGAGCACCGACTTTTGTCCGCCGGTGAGGCTTGCGATGAAAGATCAGCAAGCGATTTGAATGCAAAAATTTGGCAATTGATAATTCCCGCCTCTTGTGTCGGGTTCTATGCCGAAACTATAAAAAAAGCAGCTGAAAATCTCAATCGGATTTTTCAACTGCTTTCATAGTTTTTAAGACTTAGAACGATTAGATGGCGTATTGTTCTCTTTCTTTTTGTCACATTGCTCTGATTTTTCCTTGTTTGTTTTTCCAAACCCTTCGAGCAATGAACGCCCAGGATTATCCTTTGCCCAACTGACAAAGCCATAAACAATGATCAGTGGAAAAAGGATCCATTCGGCCAAAATATCAATCCAGTCCATATCCGTTTTATTGGTGGTAAGACGTGACCAACTCCACTTCTTCTTTGGCTCCCAAAAAGACGGCAACGCGTTGATGAAGCCCCGTGGGTTCAATATCCAAAATGTTTTCATGGCCGTTTGTTGCTTTACCATGGGCTTGTTCAATCAACCAGCTCATGGGGTTGGCTTCATACATTAAGCGCAACTTGCCGGGTTTTGAAGGATCGCGGTGATCTTTTGGGTACATAAAAATGCCGCCACGGTTCAAAATCCGATGAACCTCTGCGACCATCGCAGCAACCCAACGCATATTGAAGTCTTTTTGACGGACACCCGTTTTACCGGCTAATAACTCCGTGACATAACGCTGTACGGGCGCTTCCCAGTGACGCATGTTGGAACAATTGATAGCGAATTCTTTGGTGGACTCGTCAATAACAACATTTTGTGCAGTTTGGTAGAAATTGCCAGTCGCTATGTCAAGTGTGAACATCATGACACCCAAGCCTAGCGTCAAGACAAGTTGTGTTTGAGGGCCGTAAATGACATAGCCTGCAGCCAATTGGTGACGACCGCTTTGCAAAAATTCCTCGTCTTTGACGTCTCGATGTGGGGTACCAGCGGGCAAAATAGAAAAAATCGTTCCAATCGACACATTAATATCGATGTTACTAGAGCCATCCAACGGATCAAACAATACGAGATAGGGCCCAATTTCAGCGTCAGCGGGCACCTGCAAAGCATGATCCATTTCTTCACTTGCCACGGCACTGACAAAGCCACTTTCCGTACAAGCTCGGCACATGATTTCATTGGCGATGATGTCTAATTTCTTTTGCGTTTCGCCTTGTACGTTTTCACTACCGGCAGAGCCTAAAATTCCCGCCAAAGCGCCTTGACTCACTTTAAAACTGATTTCTTTGCATGTTTCAGCGAGATGATTGATCAGACCAGTTAAACGGGGATCAATCGCATGAGTCGTTTCCATTTCATGCAGATACAGGGCTAAGGTTTTTGCCATGATAAAAATCCTCTTTTTGAGAGCTAATGCGCTGCGTTATTGAGCGCCTTGTTAATGACTTCACGGAGATCGCTCGAAAGGTGCGGCTGAGATTGAACGTAACTTAAAACGCTAAACATCAGACGCGAACATTCGGGAGTATAACGCCGCCAATTGTCTAGACAACGAGCTAAACGACTGGAGACCTGTGGGTTAATGCGATCTAATTTGAGCACTTCGTCAAGCCAGAGCCTGTAACCGTAGCCATCAGGACGATGGAATTCAGCGAGGTTATTCTGGCAGAACGCCAACACAAGCGAATAAACATTGTTGGGATTATTCGCGTGATAGCCCGGATAGCGCTCAATCAAATTTTTCACAACATCAACGATTGGGCAATCGTCCATTGGCATGGTGGCAGTGGCCTGGAGGGTGAACCACTTGTTGATTAGAAGCGGTTCATCACGCCATTCAGCCTCAGCCGCTTCCAGCAAGGTGTATTTTGTCGGAGAGGCACTATTGACAATGATGCGAAGTGCATCAAGCCTTTCAGTGAGATTCTTGCTGGTTTCAAATAGTTGTCGGGCCCGTAAGAGCGACTTGGCGTTACCGCCGGCGAGTAATAACTCAAAGCAAAATGCCCGAAGAGAGCGTTTGCCAGCATCCACTGGATTCGGTGAATACTGTGGATTGGGAGCGTTATCGTCAAACACTCGCATCAAAAGGTGGGAGAATTGACGCCCAAGCTGTTCACGCAAAGAACGAATAGCCGCTCGGATGGCAACAGGGTTGATCATCGGTTGCGTATCGGCGATTCGTGACTCGCTTGGCAGCGTGAGGGCTGTCACTTTGAATGCTGGAGAAATGGTCTTGCTTGTGAGCATTGCCTCAAAAGCGTTGCGGTAATGAGGATTTATCACCATGCGCGTTCCGCGCTCAAAGTCAGCAACCATTTCATTGATGCAAAGCATGGATAGTTTTTCCATGGCTTCCGCGCGGTTAAACGGATCATTGTCCCATTGGCTTAAGAAAACCAACTCATCAGGGCTGTAGTCATAATCCACAATGATTGGCGCAGAGAAATTGCGAGCAAGCGATGGAACGGGATTTTCTCGAATTCCCACGAAGGTCCATGACTGCTGGGGTTCGGTTAACTCCAGAACCCGGGAGGTCCCCTTGGCCGATGTTTCTGCTTGAAGCTGCAAAGCAATGGGATTGCCTTTGCTGTTAATAAGCGCAATATCAAACGGAATGAAGAAAGGTTCTTTTTTGGGTTGTCCCGGCGTGGCGGCACAAGTCTGCGTCAAAGAGACAGTGTAGGTGCCCGCAGCCCGATTCCATTCGGTTTGGACTTGAACATGCGGTGTTCCAGCTTGTGAGTACCAACGCTTAAATTGAGTAAGATCACGCATGTTGGCTTTTGCCATAGCCTGCAAGAAATCATCACAGGTGGCGGCGCTGCCATCATGAGTCTTAATGTAGAGGTCAAGCCCGCGACGGAAACCTTCTTTACCCATCAGCGTTTGAAGCATTCGGACGACTTCGGCACCTTTTTCATACACAGTTGTCGTGTAGAAATTATTGATTTCCTCGTATGATTCAGGACGAATCGGGTGTGCCATGGGACCAGCATCCTCGGAGAACTGACGATCACGAAGGTAGCGCACGTCCTCAATGCGCTTAACAGCTCGAGCTGAAGCGTCGCCGAGCATATCCGCGGCGAATTCTTGTTCGCGAAAAACTGTCAAGCCTTCTTTGAGTGTGAGTTGGAACCAGTCTCTGCAGGTTACGCGATCCCCGGTCCAGTTATGTAAATACTCGTGCGCAATAACACTTTCAATTCGTGCGAAATCCTTATCGGTAGCAACAGCTGGTGTGGCTAGAACGCAACGTGAATTGAAAATATTCAGCCCTTTATTTTCCATGGCGCCCATCGTGAAATCGTCCGTGGCCACAATCATGAATCGTTCGAGATCAAGTTCCAAACCAAAACGTTTCTCGTCCCAAACAATTGCCTTTTTTAGACTTTCAAGAGCAAATTCGGTTTTATCCAAGTTACGAGGTTCAACCCAGATCTGAAGGAGGGCTTGCTTGCCGTTTTGTAATTTAAACCGTTCTTCACGGCATTTCAGATCACCAGCTACGAGAGCGAAAAGATAGGCGGGTTTCTTAAAAGGATCTTCCCAACGCGTGAAATGCCAGTTCGCATCAATTTCGCCTTCTTCAACCAAGTTACCGTTGGAGAGCAAAACTGGGCAAACCGACTTCGGGGCATTAATGCGAACGGTGAATTTTGCCATTACATCGGGGCGATCCGGGTAATAGGTGATTCGGCGAAATCCCTCTGCCTCACATTGAGTCATGAAGTTGCCATTTGACAAATACAATCCCATCAATGAGGTATTGTTCATGGGGTTGATGACATTTTCAATCTCAATGGTTGCTGCATCGGTGATGCCGCGTAAAACCATGTCCCCATTGTCAAGCAGTGAGTATTCGTTGCGGGATAACTCACGACCATTGACTTTAACACTGATCAGACCGAGGTCTCGACCATTCAGGATAAGATTTTCACCGGGGCGGTCTTCGTTGGGACGCACTGTCAATTTAGAGCGCACACGTGTTTTTTGCGGGTGAAGGTCAAATACCAAGTCAACGGTATCCACCCAGTGTGACGGAGCTGTATAGTCTTTGCGGTAAACGGTTGCCGAAGCCATGCTTAAAACCTCTAAAATCAAGACGCTGATAACGTCGAATCAACTCACTTATTCTAAGCATTCAGGTTCCTTTTTTCAGGATCTTATCTACCTATCAGAAAGAAAAATCCCCGACCAATTTTTGAGTCGGGGATTGTCGATCAAAGAATTAAAGGTTTAAGCTCGTTTTGCCAGTTCAACTGCTTTGCCGATGTAAGTACCCGGCGTGAGCGCCATTAACCGTTCCTTTGCTTCCTGAGGAATATCCAGTCCACTTACAAATTCGTGGATAGTTTCTGGGCTAATGCCTTTGCCGCGCGTGAGTGCCTTTAATTGTTCATAAGGATGCGGAACACCATAACGGCGCATCACTGTTTGAATAGCCTCTGCCAAAACTTCCCAGGCATGATCCAAATCTTCGGCTAAACGTGCTTCATTAAGTTGGAGTTTGCCTAAACCGCGCGTGAGGGCGTTGTAACCAACAAAGCAATAGCCAAATGCCACGCCTAAATTACGTAAAACCGTGGAGTCCGTCAGGTCGCGTTGCCAACGTGAAATCGGCAATTTTTGGGCCATGTGAGTCAGAAGCGCGTTGGCAATACCTAGATTTCCTTCAGAATTTTCAAAGTCAATCGGGTTAACCTTGTGTGGCATTGTGGATGAACCCACTTCACCCTCTTTGAGTTTTTGCTTGTAAAAGCCCAACGAAATGTAGCCCCAAACATCCCGATCAAGGTCCAAAAGGATGGTGTTGGCGCGCGTGATGGCATCAAAAAGTTGAGCCATATAATCATGCGGTTCGATTTGAATTGTATGTGTGTTGAAGTGAAGACCAAGGCGTTCTTCAACCACTTTACGGGCAAACGCTTCCCAATCTTTTTCAGGGTATGCAATGAGGTGGGCGTTGTAGTTGCCAACCGCGCCGTTCATTTTGGCGAGAATTTCCACGGACTCAATGCTACGGATGGCGCGAGCTAAACGCATGGCCACATTGGCCCATTCTTTACCGACGGTGGTCGGAGAGGCTGTTTGGCCGTGCGTACGAGATAACATCGGCACTTCAGCCCAACGATGAGCATTTTCGGCTAATGTTCCATGGATGGACTTCAAGAACGCAAGCAATTCGCGCCGACCCTCGCTAAGCATCAGGGCATGAGACGTGTTGTTGATATCTTCACTCGTGCACCCGAAGTGAACAAATTCACTGGCTTTGGCGAGTCCTTCATCATGAGCCACTTGAGCTTTAATCCAATATTCAACCGCTTTCACATCATGATTAGTGGTTTTTTCAATGTCTTTGATGGCTTGGCAAGATTCAACGGTGAAATTTTCTACTAGGCCACGCAAAAATGCTTTACCGTGATCGGAAATGTGCGCAAGTTCCGGCAGTTCGAACTCGCTCAAAGCAATAAGCCATTCCACTTCAACTCGAACGCGTGCTCGCATGAATGCACACTCGGAGAATACATCGCGTAAAGCCTCGGTTTGACGGGCGTAGCGACCATCCAGTGGGGATAAAGCAGTAAGTGCGGAAAGTTCCATTTTGTAAGGTCCTGAAACAGTTGAAAAATCTAACGCGCCCATTGTATCAAATTGGTTGAAAGGGAAAATTGCTATTTGGCGAAAAACTTTGAAATTTCGGCTAAAACGATTCAAATGGTCAAGAAAATGTTTCTGTTTTAGTGCATTGGCTAACATTTGCATACAGACCCTAAAAGTTTTTCATTTCAAGCTTACCTATACTGATGCCATGATCATTT
>DVNR01000050.1 GCA_018714205.1 Candidatus Aphodousia faecipullorum | reverse complement strand
CTAACAATGAAAGTCAAATGCTCATTGAAGCCGACACATTAACCATTAATTCCAGCATGGGTATACATGTTGGCAATAATACTCAAGACCAAAATCCTACAGATTCGGGTCGTGCCGCCACAATCATTAACGCTGGCCAAACAACGATTAATGCAGATACTCAAGGAATTTTGGCATTCTCCAATGGACTCGTTGACATTTCAGGTAATTTAATCGTCAATGCTCCAATAGCCATTGATGTGCGTGGATACTCCACTGTCAATATCAACCAAAATGCTCAAGGGACGGTTGTTCTCAATGGCGACATCACTTTTGAAACGCCGGGTGGTAACAATAACAGCGGCAATATCATTGATGCGTACGTGAACATTCACTTATCCGGTTCCGATTCTTCTTGGACCGGCAATGTTTCCAGCGAATACCCTGAAACCGATGAGGGCAGTGACACAACGAAGGTAACTGGTCTTTCTCTAACACTATCCAATGGAGCTCAGTGGAATCCAACTGTCATCGAGGATTGGGATGAGACATATGGCGATCAGAACACTCCTTTGAGTGGTCAGGCAATTGCACTCAATAACCTGGTTTTGAATGATGGGACAATCAATGTTCTCCACGGTGAATCTCAACTTGTCCATGTTGAAAAGGTTTCAGGAACCGGCGGTACTGTTAATCTTTTAGCTAGCACTGAGGATGGAGAAACCATTCAAGCAGGATCCGTTAGCATTGACCAAGCAGCCGAAAATGTTTCGTTGCAAGTCAACGCTGCTGGCATTACCGCCGATGACATCAAAAATCCTGAAGCCGCTTTGAAATCACTCAATGACAAAGTGACCGCAGACGTAGCCAAAACCAATGCGATCAGCGAAGGCGATGTGATGGGAGCCATTTCTCAAGATGTGTCTGCCAATGGCGAAGCTGGTGCCGTGCAAATCACTGAAAACACGAAGCTGGCCTCAATGAAGGGCGTCAACGCGGCTGCCTTGGTCGCTTGGCGTGATGAAGTCGCTTACACCAACCAACGCCTTGAATTCCTGCGCGACGCCTCTCACGCTTACGGCGCCTGGGCTCAAGTCTATGGCGGCGAAAGCTCTTATGATGACGCTAGCGTTGATTTAAAGAGCACGACGGTCCAAGTGGGCGCGGACGCTTCAATCGGTGATTGGGTCGTTGGTGGCGCCTTCTCTTACATGAAAGGTGACGCTGATATGACCAATGGCAGCGCCGACACCGACGCTTACACCTTGGCTCTGTACACGGCCCGTCAATTCGACTCCGGATTCTATGTCAACGGCATGGCTCGCTATGGTCGTTTGTCCACCGATGCAACCGCCGGCAACATGACCGGTTCTTATGACAACAACGCCTTTAGCGTTGGCGGCAATGTCGGTTATCGCTTCACTTTTGCCCAACAAGCTTTTGTTGAACCGCAATTCGGTTTGCAATACGCTTATGTGACAGGGGATGACTACACGGCAACAAACGGCGTCAAGGTTGAACAAGACAATTTCGACGCTTTGGTGGCCAGCCTCGGCGCACGCGTTGGGTTTAATTTCGCTGAAGACGCCGGCAAGCTCTTTGCCCGCGCGTCTGTCAACCACGACTTCTTGGGCGAAGTTGATGGCACGGCTGCCAACGATAAAGCCATGCAAAGCATGTACGTTGACTTAGGTGGCACTTGGGTGACCTATGGCGTGGGTGCACAATTTAACTTCACGGACAATCTCTCCGTTTGGGGTAATGTGGATCGCTCGACCGGTGGTGAAGTGTCCACTCACTACATGATGAACGCCGGCTTGCGCTATACCTTCTAACATAACTCTAACTTGCTGACTTTGCCCCTTGTTGAGAAATTCTTGACAAGGGGCTTTTTCCCATCAAGCTATTGCGCAAAATGAATATTGAAATTGTTTTGTGACTCTGGATTTAGCTTCGAATTTCATTTTGAACATAAGGACTCAATAAAAATTCTCAATTGCGGTAAAACATACGCTGAACTGAATCGAAAAAATAATAGGGAAGTAGATCTTCAGATCACATAACATACTGATGATATTGATTTATTTTTCGGGGGGAGGTAGAGTGATTACATAAAGCACTAACATAGGAGGCCAGGATGAACAAATCTCTTTCTCTTACTTTGTTGGGTTTGGCGATATCTGCCGCTTTTCCTGCGCTGTCAGCGCCCTCATTTGTTGGGTCCAAGGAAGATCCTTCCGCCAACACGATCATTGATGACATAACGATTGATGCGAATCGTTACCTAACGTATACCAATGGGGATAAATCAAAGGACTATGGTCTTTTTGGCATCTTTCCAAACAATCAATCAGTGTCATTTACCGGGCAAAACATCGCAATAAATGTTAAAGCTCGAAATTTAGTCGAAAAAGACTCAAGAGAGCCTCTGCAGGGGATCGGAGCTGATGTGCTTAGTGGTTCCAAGCTGACGCTAGGCTCAGCCGGCAGTCATGTTAGTTTCAACATTGATAGCGACAGTATGATCATGGGCATTAGAAGTGGCACCAACTCATACGTCGAAATTAACGGCGATCGTTTAGACATTAATGCCGAGTCACTCGGCACAACGCCTGAGACCGGATCGGTATACGGACTTTACGCTCAAAATAGCTCGAATGATCCAAACATTCCTGTCGATGAACGGGCAACCTTAGTTGTTAATGCAGAGAATACCTTTATTAACGTCAAGTCGGCTTCTGAGGATCAAGCCGCCGCTTTGGTTGCAATGTCCCAAGGGATTTTGCGAGTCAACGGCAATCTTTACGCAACCGGTGGCAAGGCTATAGTCGCCCGTGGTAATGCAATCATTCGCATCAACGAGTCCAATACCAAAACGGTGCAACTTACCGGTGATATTGATTTCAATTATGACAAAAAAACCTCCGGAACCACCGTTGACGCTGACGTCCTCCTTAATTTATCCGGAGCGGATTCTTTCTGGCACGGTTCTGCCACGACCTCTTATGGCTCAGGTTCCACTTCAGAGGACATGATGGCGGTAAGTGGGCTTACACTTGGCATCTCCAATGGCGCACATTGGACTCCAAATCTTGTCGAGGAATATCAAGGAGAAACTTCGGGCTTAGTTCAAACGGCCATCAATGATCTAAGTTTTAATGATGGTGTGATCAATCTAGAACAAGGCCGAGAACAAAGCATACATATTGAGCGCCTAAGTGGCACCGGCGGAACTGTCAATCTAACGACAGCAACTAACGATGACGGTTCATTGTCTACTGCACGAATGATTGTGGATCATGTCAATGCTGAAGCAACACCTGAACTAGCCGTTCATTACACTGGCATCACCGCCGACGATATGGTGGGGAGCAAGATTTCCGATATTGAAGGTGGCGTGCAGGCGCCGGGAGCTGAGCAAACGAGAACAGTCGCTCAGGGTGCCGTGATGGGGGCGATCACCGAGAAGGTTAACGCCCAAGGTGAGGTTTACGAGACAACGCAAGCTGAAAACACCCGTTTGAACGCTTATGGCTCTGTTGCTTCGTTAGGTATCTTGCAGTGGCGCCACGAAATGAATGACCTCACAAAGCGCATGGGCGAATTGCGCACCAGTTCTGAGGGCGTTGGCGCCTGGGCCCGACTTTATGGTTCAGAGCAAGAATACGGCTCACAAAATGTCACTAACAAAAATACCTCCATCCAAGTTGGCGCTGATTTTGATGTCGGCTCTGGATGGAAAGTAGGCGCCGCCTTTACCTACACGGATGGGTCTTCAGATTATGACGCCGGCAAGGCAGATAACAAAGGCTATGGTTTTGGCGTTTACGGTACCTGGGTTAGCGAAAGTGGTCAATTCGTTGACTTAATCGCTAAATACCATCGTCTGGATACGGACTTCCAACTGGAAGGGATGGACGGCAGTTACGATAACAACGCCTTTAGCGTGAGCGCGGAATACGGCTGGCACTTTAAACTCGGAGAAGCAGCATTCATCGAGCCACAAGCTGAAATTACCTATGGTCGGTTGACGGGTGATGACTTCGCAACGAGCAATGGCGTGCGCGTTCAGCAGGATGACTTTGATTCATTAGTCGGCCGTATTGGCGTGCGAGCTGGCTTTAGCTTCCCCAACGACAAGGGCACAATTTACGCTCGGGTATCCGGCCTGCATGATTTCCAAGGCGATTTTGATTCCAAGGCTTCGCTTGTAAACAATGCGGCCGTTTCTCAAAATATCCATGAGGATTTAGGCGACACGTGGGTTGAGTTCGGTGTCGGAGCCAACTTCAACTGGACGGAAAACACCTATACCTACATTGACCTTGAACGATCCAATGGAGGAGAGATCAAAGAAAATTGGCGCTGGAATGTAGGCGTGCGCCATGTGTTCTAAATAACACCTCACTAACCTAAAGGACAAGGCAGGCACTAATTCGCCTGCCTTGTTGTTACCGGATCTCAACGTGAGAATTATTCTTTTGCCAACTTGCCGCTAACACGCAATAACGACAACCCCCAAGCCACCACGATCAGGCAAGTGCCGATATCGGCGAAAACCGCCATCCACATCGTCGCCATCCCTAAGAAAGTGAGGATCATGAAAATGGCCTTGATTCCAAGAGCGAAAGTGATGTTTTGGACCAAACGGTTATGCGTTAAACGCGACAATTTAATAAAGGTCGGCAATTTACCGATGTCATCGTCCATCAAGGCGACATCGGCGGCATCAATGGCGATATCGCTTCCTTGACGTCCCATGGCAAAGCCGATGTTGGCTCGTGCAAGGGCCGGAGCGTCGTTAATGCCGTCGCCCACCATGGCGATCGGACCTTCTTTTTGAAGTTCCTCAATCGCTTTGAGTTTATCCTGAGGCAACATTTGAGAACGGACAACATCAATGCCGACAGCCTGGGCCATATGCCGCGCGCTGTCTTCATTGTCGCCGGTCAGAAGCACCGGTGTCACCCCTAAATCTTTCAACGCCTGAATGCTCTTGCGACTATCGGCGCGCAACGTGTCGGAAACCGCGATGTAGCCCATCGGACCGAAAAAGTCCGCGATCAAAACCACACTCATGCCTTGATGCTCTAGACCCTCAATCGCTTGAACGATTTCGGAGTCCACGGAATGCTTTTTCGCATAAGCGCGAACATTGACCATTTCCACGTGAGCGCCATCGATAAGCCCTGAAGTACCCGCCCCAACAACCGTCGAAAATGACTCAACATCAATCGGCTCAATATTTTTTTCACGGGCATAACGAGCAATGGCTAGACTTACCGGGTGGTTGCTGCGTACCGCAAGGCTTGCTGCCATTTCCAATAATCGGTTTTCATCGTTTAAACCCAAAGCCTTCACTTCAACAACTTTCGGCTTGCCCTCAGTGATGGTGCCGGTCTTATCCAAGGCGAACCATTTGAGTTTTCGAGCCTCTTCAAGGTAAGCGCCGCCTTTGACGACCAAACCTAAACGAGCCGCCACAGCCAGGCCGGACACCACCGTCACCGGCGTGGAAATCACCAATGCGCAGGGACAGGCAATGACGAGAAGAACCAGGCCGCGATAAACCCATTGCATCCAATCCGCCCCGGTTAAAAGGGGAGGCAATATCGCTGTCAAAAGAGCCAAAGCGAAAACTGAAGGCGTGTAGTAACGAGCAAAAACATCAACGAACCGCTCGGTCGGCGCTTTATGCTGATTAGCCGCCTCAACCGCTTCAATCATCTTTGCGGCAATGCCGTGACGACTGTCGCTTGTCACTTGAATGACAAGTTCGCCCGTTTGGTTCAAGGTGCCACCGTAGACCTTGTCACCCTTCGTTTTTTCGACGGGCAATGATTCGCCGGTGATGCCGGATTGATTGACACTGGAAGCACCGCTCACCACAATCCCGTCCAAGGCGATCCGTTCGCCCGGCATCACACGGATTTCATCACCGACAGCGATATCGGCGACATCCATCTTTCGAGCCTTGCCTTCTTCGTCAACAAAGGTCGCTTCTTCAGGCGTTAAAGAAAGAACATCCCGAATGGCACGGTGAGCTCGGTCAATGGAGAGGGTTTCAATGGCTTCTGAAACTTCAAAAAGCACCATCACCATGGCGGCTTCCGGCCAATGGCCAATCAAGGCTGCGCCCGTGACCGCCACCGACATCAGGGCGTTCATGTTGAAATTCAAGTTTTTAAGCGCCAATAGACCGCGACGGTAGGTGTCCAATCCTGAAAGCAAAATCGCGATGAGCGCCAAACCCATACAAAGGTATTCATTGATTGAAGCAAACTCAACCACTTCACTGGCAAAGGCGAAAGCGCCGGCGACACCCAATCGCTTCCATGGCAGTTTATGCGCTTGCGAAACCTCGCCATCTTTTTGCTCAGAAGCTTTAAATCCCGCCGAGCTGATCAAATCAAGGAGATTTCGCTTCTGTGTGGCGAGCATCACAGCCGAGACAGTGTGGGTTTGCGTGTTGATTTGAAGTTCATCAAGCTGGAGTACTTCGAGCGCTTTTCTGACTAGCCCGACTTCAACTTCCGTATCCATGTCTTCCACAAAAAAGCGGTAGCGCTTTTTCTGTGCCTCGGCGTTTTTTACAAGCTTCGCTTCCAGTCCGGCCTCGGCAAGCGCTTTCAAAAGCGCCGCCACATCGTCCAAATTGTGCTTAACCGAAACGGTCCGGTTCATGGTGTTAAACGAAACGTCGCTCACGCCGGGGATTTTTTTCAAAGCGTCGACCGCTTGATTGCCTTCGACCGCGCAGCACATGTCCGCGATATAAAAAACCGTGGGCGCTTGCGACGCTGAATCAGTTTTCACGCTCGGCGGCAATTGAGCTTTCAGCCCGGCTTTCAACAGCGCGGCGAGCAGAGGATCGGGGGAATCAAAGCGATGTTTGACGCTGACCGTGCGATTTAAGGTGTTGAATGTAACACTTTCAACCTCAGGCAATTTTTTCAGCGCGTCCACCGCTTGATTGCCTTCGACCGCGCAACACATGTCCGCGACATAAAGCGTCGTCACACCGGGTTCTGCATCAACCACCAAATCCTGCGGCATCGGCACAGCCTCATGATGGTGATGATCGTGACAGTGGCAATGATCATGAGAGTGATCATGGCTGTGATCATGATCGCAGTCGCAATGAGCGTGATCGTGGTGAATCTCTTCGTGAGCGCTCGAGCGGTCCTTGGCATCAAGCGCATGAATGCCCTCCGCATGAAGCGCTTTGAGACAATCATCCAGTAAAGCTTCGCACTCAATGGTCAAAAGCTGCTTTTCTTCATTGATTGAGGCATTCACTGCACCGATTTTTGACAAAACGCCAATAGCCCTCTCAAAGTCCTCAAGAGCGAACGCTTCGGGCAACCAAATTGCTAATGTCTTCATAACTGACACCTTCAAAGACAATCCGTGTGAAATGGATCAGTTCATCGCGCGGACGAACTCCGAACCATTCTCAGTTTCCTTTTTTCCTGTATGTCATTAAAATCCCTGAAGTCGCTTCAAGGTCAAGAAAATTAAAGGAAACCATGCGCATCGGTGAACTTGCCAAAGAAACCGGACTCACGGTTGAAACCATCCGTTTTTATGAAAACGAGGGACTTATCCCGAAAGCGGAGCGTAGCCTCAACAATTACCGTTCGTACACGGAGAGCCACGCCAAGCGCTTGTTGTTTATCAAACACTGCAGAAGCTTGGATATGAGTCTTGACGATATTCGTCTGCTGATTGATGTTGACGCCAGACGAAACGAGGATGCGGATAGAGTGCATGTGATGATCCACGATCACATGAAAAAGATTGACGAGCAAATTGACGCGCTCAAGGAGTTGCGTCAACACCTGGGGCTTCTTGCGTTATGCTGCCACGGCAATCACGCCAACGGCGAACCCTGCGGCATCATCGAAGGACTCAATAACGAGGCATGCTGTCACAACTGCGAACACATCAAAGCCTCTAAACGCACCAAACGATCCGACACTTTCGCCCATTACGCGAAAAATCTTCATCCTGTCAAAGAAAACGCTTAACCGATCATGATTGAAAAATATTTAACCCCGGAATTCATCATGGCGCTCGGCATGTTAGCCGTCATGGTCCTTTGTCCCACCTTTTTGGTTTATGCGCTTGCCAAAAAACAAAAGCCGGCAAGACCCATTCCGCATTTTCCGCAAGGCGTCCAGGGTTGGCTTTTAATTTTTGTGGCCACTGTGGTGCTTTCCCTGATTCTCACCGTGGTGGACGCCATCAATATCGCCGGACAGATGCGACAGACAATCGGAAGCGTCAATTGGTCATTTATGGCGCCATATATCGTCGTTTGCGGTTTATACCTTTATTGCCTTTGGCTGATCACTTTTAAGCGGGCGGCTTTTGTTGTGCGGCAAGTCATTGTGATTTTATGGGTTGTCGGTCCGATCTCCCTTTTGCTTTTGACTTTCTTTTTCGGCGCAACCGTTCCCAATGCCGTCATCGCGCGCTCAGCTATCTACGCCGGTCTTTGGACCTGCTACTTTCTTTTCAGTAAACGCGTCGCCTGCACTTATGGAACTAAAGCCGTCGACTCTTATGTTGATATCGCTTTGAAAATGGCTCAGGCGCAAAAGGACATTGAGGCAAAAAAAGATAAAAATTAAAATCGACAGAGGCGGCTTTAATGCCGCTTCGCTGTCTTCAGGAAAGAAGAAGTACAAACCTAATCCATTCAATTGATTAATATCAATCAAGCTTTTTGTCGACAGAAAAATACCCCAGTTTAATTTTTCCTATTTTTCAATAAGATATGAATTTGCCTTATGGCTTCTACCGTAAGGTTTTAAAAGATAATTTAGGTCAAATTCTTTAGACGCTTCCACTCAACTTATGACAGGATTTTGTGTCCTATCACTAATAAACATTATTGAATTAATGCTAACCATTTGATTTTTAATATATTTAATTTTATCGTCCGTTCATGCATATTTGTTGACAAGTGCGGAGACTCCAAAGCGTTAAGCAAGAAGCAATTGATTTGTCAGGAGCCATGGGCTTTCGTAAACTCTTCGAAAAATTTTCGGAGAAAAACAATGAAAAAAATTCTGACCGCTCTCATGATTGGTTCGCTATTTTCCTCAGTGGCTTCTGCAGGGACTCTACTTGTGGGAACCGATGCTGGCTTTGCCCCCTTTGAATACAAAGATCCGAAAACAAATGAAATTGTTGGCTTTGATATAGACCTCATCACGGCGATGGCCAAAGCCGTGGGAGACGATGTCAAAATTCAAAATATGCAGTTCGCAGGCATCATCCCGGCCCTGCAAACGAATATGATTGACGTCGCCGCGGCAGCTCTGACAATTACGGCCGAACGACAAAAACAAGTGCTTTTCACCGACCCGTACTACGATGTCGGTCTCGTCATGGTCATCAGAAAAAAGGACGCTGACAAATATAAAACGTTAGACGACATGCAAGGCAAACGCATCTGTTCTCAAATCGGAACAACCGGCGCCATTTTAGGCAAGCAAGTAAAAGGAGCGACTGTTGGAGAATATGACCAAATGGGCGATGCCATGATGGAACTCAAAATGAACGGTTGCGACAGTGTCTTAGTCGATAAAACGGTCACCGAATACTACATCGCCCAACAAGGAGATAAAGATATCATGATGGTGCCGCATCTCTACAATCCCAAACAAAATGGTTTCGCCGTCTCCAAAAGAAACACAGAATTGGCAGCAAAATTGAACAAAGGATTAAAGATAATTCGAGAAAACGGGGAATACGACAAAATCTACGAAAAGTGGTTTGGGAAAAAAGCTCAATAACATCGCCTTTTTGCCCGTTGGGTTTTGCCAATGGCATGAGATAATGACTACGACATAAGCCTCGCCGTTTTGCGAGGCAACTTTTTCTTAATGAGAAATGCCATGGACGTTCTGAGAAAAATTGAAACGCTACTGCCGGAATTCATTGCGCTTAGGCATGATCTGCATCGTCATGCCGAAGTCAGTCACCACGAAGTGAGAACGTCGGAAGTGATCGCTCAAAAGCTTCGAAGTTGGGGCATTGAAGTGCATGAGCATATCGGTGGACATGGCGTCGTCGGTATTCTCAAAAACGGAATCGGTGCAAAATCCATAGCGCTTAGAGCCGATATGGACGGTTTACCCATCATTGAAGAAAATGCTTTTCCACATGCGAGTGTAAATACCGGAGCCATGCATGCCTGTGGCCATGATGGCCACATGGCAGCGCTGTTGCTCGCCGCTCGGTATTTGTCTGAGAACCGTTCATTTAACGGGACCGTTGTCTTTGTTTTCCAGCCAAGCGAAGAAATGGACGGCGGCGCGAACGACATGATAAAGGATGGCGTGTTAGAACGCTTTCCCGCCGATTATTACTTCGCTTGCCACAACTGGCCGGGCATACCGGAGGGGCGTTTCAGCATCAATGATAGCGCCATCATGGCCAGTTCCAACATGTTTGAGATCCGTATTAAAACCGATGACGAGCACACCGATAGCTCGTTAGTCGCCGTATCCTTGGCTCAAGCTCTTTACGGCATCATCTCACGGCAAAAGCGTCCAATTGATCCCGCCGTGCTTTCTATCTGTTCTTTGCAGAGTCATCAAAACTCAAATCACTGTTCAGAAGCGACATTGACTGGAACCGTTAGAACATTTTCCAATGAGGTGACCGATTTGATCGAAACGCAAATGAAGGTTATCGCAGCTCAATATTCACTTGCCTTTGCCTGTTCCATAAATGTCCACTTTGAACGACAAGTCCTGCCGACAGTCAACAGTCCTGAATGCTATGAAATGTTGTTGCAAACGATGACAGCGCTTTACGGAAGCAGTCACATCCAAGAGCAGGAGCCTGTCATGCCGAGCGAAGATTTCAGCGAGTTCCTGCAAAAACGCAAAGGGGCACTCTTTTTTATCGGAGCAGGGGACGGCTCTCACCGCGCTCCGGGCCATGGACCAGGCCCTTGTGAGCTGCATAACCCTTCATATGATTACAATGATCGATGCTTAGCGCCGACAGCCGCCGTCTTCGCTAAATTGGTTGAAAAGTATCTCTGTTAGAAATTAATCAAACAATTGGATTCTACGACCGACTGTTCAGTGAAACGCATTTTGAAATGAGATACACAATGACTAACGCCTTATATTTATCATCAGATGAAACAATCGCTCAAGCGCAAGTGATTGCCTGTGAACAAACCGAGGATGGTCTCTGGGCGGTTAAACTGGATCAAACGCTCTTTCATCCGCAAGGAGGAGGTCAACCGTCTGACCTGGGAACAATTGGCGGCGTTGAAATCAAAAAAGTCATTCACACGCCGGACTCGATCCTGCATTTTGCCATTGCTCCGATTCACGGTGAAGTGGAGTTAGTCGTTGAGCCGGCGATCAGAACGTTGCATAGCCGCCTGCATTCTGCCGGGCATATCATCGGCCTCGTTGGAGATGAACTCGGGTGGCACGCCACTCGCGGCAACCACTTCCCCGGCGAGTCACGGGTGATTTTCGAGCCTGAGAAACCGGAAAACATTCAGTTAATCGATAAAGAGACTTTTGAAAAATCGGTTCAGGCGATTATTGATCGCGCCCTGACTCGTGTCACCACGTACGATGGCGCTCTTCGTTTTGTCACCTGGGGAAATCTACCGAGCTACCCCTGCGGCGGAACGCACGTTAGAAATCTTCGTGACATCGGCAAAGTTCTCATCACGAAAATCAAAATGAAAAAAGGCACAATTTCAGTGTCTTATGAATTAGATCTCTGATAGTACCTCCAATGTAAAAAAAGGGAAGGCGACCTACCTTCCCAAATCAGAGTGTTATCACTACTTGTAGAAAACTAGATGTTCAACGACCTTCTTAGTTTTTCACTCAAAAATGCAATTTAGCAGCCACTCCGAAGCCCCAGCCGTCGGTGGCACCCACTCGGCAATCCGCGCCGGCGTGAACCTGCCAAGAGCCAAATTCCTTTTTCACACCCAAGTTCAATTCCGTGTAATCACCGTATTGAAGCCCAGGTAAAACTTGATCGGCAACGCTTTGACCAGCTTGATCGGTCAATCGAATGGCTTTCAAGTCCGCGGAATCATCACTCCAAACATATCGAGCCTCAGCGTATAGGCGCCAGGCCTCGGTCAATCCAAACGATTTCTCCAACCGGATGCCGGGGCTTAATTCCCAGCCTGAAAAATTCCCGTTGTCAATGGAAACATGATGGGCGGTTTCAAAACCCTTGCCGTCCATATAGGTGTAGATGGCGTCTAGAGAAGGAATCACCGACAGCCCATAGCCTTTACTTACAAACTCATAACCAAGCGATAGACCGGTGCCAATCCAAATGTTGTCCGTATCGGACGAGCCTCCGAGTTTGCTGCCGAATCGACTATCCAGGTAACCGATGTTGGCATGCCAATCAGCAAAAGCGTTTCCAAGAGTTAATTGGCTGGCGACACCGATAAACGCACCTTTGGAATCAATATCATTCACATGATCTTTTGCTTCCGAAAGCACGAATCCGCCATAGAGGCCCGTCTTGAGATTCAAGGTGTCTGAGACGATGGGATTGATTGCGTAAGAGAACAATGCCACGCCATAATCAATATCGATGTCATGACCATAGGCTTGCGGGCTTAACGACACTTGGCCGCCATGCGCGGAACCGTTCACTAGGGAATTCGACACGCTTACCGTAAATTGTTCAGTCGGCAAATTCATGTCAAAAAGACGGTGGCTAATTTCATGTTGCACCAATTGCGTCATTTTTTGCGTGATCGCTCCCGCATAGACCTCGCCGTTAAAGTCTGCCGGCGTCATTGGCTTGACAGGGTCAGGTGGTACCGGCTCAGGACCCGGTTCCGGGGTTGGATCAGGCTCTGGCTCGGGTTCAGGCTCTGGTTCGGGATCCGGATCGGGATTGGGGTCAGGATCAGGCTCCGGCTCGGGTTCAGGTTCGGGAATTTCTCCGGCGTTTTGGAATCGATACGTTCCATTCTCGGAGTCAATCAGGGAAACATCATAAATATAAAGGGCGCCGGTTGCTTTTTCACCAGCCTCATCAAGCGAGAAATAAATTTCTCCATTCCCGCCATCAATCCGATCCAAGACTGTCACAGTGGCTTCTTGAACGCCGGCATTCATGTCGTTAAGGATATTCCAACCTGATACCGCCAAAGCACCATACCAACCTTTGGTTACTTTACCAATGTGCAATGTGTCAACAGTGGATTGACTTAAATCGACATCCAATTCCAATTTGGCAGCGGTTTCATATTCCCCATACGTATAGGTTTGTGTGACAATCTCTCCAATTGAGTAGGCATCGATTTTTGAGTCAACAAAGGATAGCGTTCGATCGGAAAACTTAAGATCTGTCAAATCCAATCTCGCATTGGCCAACGCCTGAGGATTTCCAATGGCGAGTTTGCCACGATAGAAATGTAGATAGACATTTTGGTCGACCTCTTCATTCTTACCTGTCCAGGCGTCATAATCCCAATAACTACCGGTGATGCGACCATTAAATTCAACCGTCCCCGTTTGACTTTCATCTTGATTGATGTAGATAACGGTGCCATCCGATTGTGAAGAGTGTTCTGTCCCCCTAATGTGGATATCGCCATCAAACGTTATCTTTCGACCATCATTGGCCCCTAAATAAAGTCTGTACACATTATTTGTGCTGCGATTTTTATCGATAAAAATGTCTGATCCTCGATTAGCGGCATTTTGACTGAATAAAACACCGGCATTTTTAGCCAAAATATCAATCCGCAAGCTTCCGCTTTTTACATTGGGCAATGTCATCCCGATGATGCCCATATCGCCAACATACAATCCACCTCCATAGGAAATCGTGTTGTCAACTTGGTTTCCTATGAAACTGGTGTCAATAATCTGTATGTCGCCACTTCGAGTGATCGCAAGACCACCGCCGTAATTTGCTTCTGACTTGTTATCTTGAAAAAGACTGTTTTCAATAGTGATATTGTCAACACGATCCAGCACGACAGCGCCGCCATGGCTACCCGACAGGTTGTTTAAAAACGCCACATGATTAAAAATCAGTTGATTATTAGCTGACAGGTACGCGGCGCCGGTATTGGTTCTCTCAACGTAGTTAAACGCCGAGCCGTGCGCATTGGATGTGTTATTGCTAAATAAGACATCGCTGACTTGGATTGAGACAAACTTTTCATTGGCCGTACTACCGGTGACCAAAATAGCCCGATCCTCAAAATTTGACACGCCGTCAACGTAGCCTTCCGCAATTTTCAAGGTCTTCGGATCAATTTCCCATTGCCCAATATTTTTTAACGTCAGCGAGTCATTGAAAACCAAAGCTGAATCGCCATCAGGTGTCAACAACACATCAGGCGTTAAAGAATGACCTTGGCCATCAATAGAAAGCGGGGAATTCGCATCAAGAGGAGATGAGACGATGACGTTTTGTTGAAGAACAAAATCTGTTTCGCCTTCTAAGACGGAATTTGATAATTCCTCCCAAGAATTAATATCAATTGCCCAAACTGGCGAAGCAAAAGCGAAAGCAATCGCTGCAATTAATGTTTTCTTTTGCCAATTTATGGGGGGGCAAAATTAAGCATAAATTATTCCTCCAAACACAGAAAAGAGATTAATTCCGTTCAGTTTACTAAAAATGGTTCAAGGTTGCCCACGCAGCAGAGAGAAGATTCGAGGTATCCACGATTAAATTGCGAACTCTGTAAATATAGCTGTCAAACTATTAACTGCAGGTTTTTTGATCGACGCTAGGCAATCTACTACGTAAACTTCGCAGGGGCAGCACATTGGGGCTTACCACAGTACAGACTCGAGGAGGTTATGGGTTACTACGTTAAATTTCCACTTAAGAAAAACCCGAAGATCATAAAACGGATCTTCGGGTTACGAATTCAGCAAGAAAGACACTATTTCTTTTCTTCTTCATCGCCGAGAATGTTTTCCGTGCGAAGGGTGAGCGGTTTATATTCTTGTTTCGGACCTTCAACAAAACCGACGCAGCGGAAAGTGAAACGAGTCCATGCGCCACCTTCTTTTGCCGGACGGGAAACGATCTGCAGCGGTTGCATTCCGGATTTCTGCTCCTCACAAATCCGCTGAGCCAGTTCATATGAGCGCTCGCGCACTCGAACTTCCTGTTTTTCCCACGGTTGCGTGACTTCGATTTCATAAGTTGAGGCATCCAACTGGCGAACGTTATGATGTTCACGCGCGGTCGTGCAACCGGTCAATGCTAAAACACCGGCGAAACTCAAAATAACCATTAAGCGTTGCATAGGAGGCATTCCTTCTCGATTAGATTTCGATTATTCTAATGATTTCAGAGCATCGCCGCTGAAATCACCGGATAATCGGTTGAGGGGAGGACCAAGGTGCCGTCGGAAATAAAAACCGGTTCCCGAGTGTTCTCTCCCATTCGCTCCAATACCCGCATATGACGCAAACTTTCATTGACGCTACGGGCTTTCGAAGAAACGAAGCCGATCGGCAAGAGCCCGGTTTTCGTTTTCAAAACGAGCTCAATGTGTTTTTTAGCCGTGTCACGGTAAAAATAAATCGGCGGCTCTTCGCCCCAAGCTCGGTACCCTTTGGCAATTTCGCTGGCGACGTGCCCTTCAAGAATGGACAAATACGCGGGGCTCGACAGTAGCGCCGGAGTGTCATGAAGTTGCAACAGATGACATAACAAGCCGCTGTCAGTGTAGGTGACCTTGGGGCGCTTAACTTGTCGTCGCTGAGCGAGCTGAAGCGACGGCACTTCCATGATGATGTGCGCTTCCAGTAAAAAATCCGCCCAATACATCGCTGTTCCGTAACTGATACCGGACTCTTCGGCAAGCTTAAAATGATTAAGCTCCTGCATATTCGTCCGCGCGATTGACTTCATGAAGTTTAAAAATTCCACTTCCTTTGAAACCTTCATCACCGGCCGGACGACGTTAAAGAAAAAGTCCCCAAGCCACCCCTCGTAAAAAGCGTGATTGGACTGTTGGAGATCGGGGCGAGGTAAAAAACCGTTTCTGAGCGAGTCAAAGAACCCCGGTCTCGGATACGTCATGGTTAGAGCTATCGGCTTTTGACCAAAAAGATCGGGACTGGCTCCGTCGTATTCTTTTTGAGAAAACGGCGTCAAAACATAACGTTTCGATGAGTATTTCGTCAAAATACCCTCCCGCGCTGATCGTGGCAAGTTTCCAACCAACACGATTTTGATGTCCTCTTCCGGCTCCGGCAACGCCGAGAGAAGCTCAGGCGCGAGCTGAATCTCATCGAGCACCAGGCGTTTTCCGTAAACCGGAAAAAATGCGCTCGGGTTTGTTTGCGCCAAATTTCTAGGGTGCACATCCGTGAGATTGACGTAGGGGAGATCTCGAAAGAGGGTTTGCGCCAATGTTGTTTTACCGCACTGTGGCATCCCTTCTATCAAAAGGATTTGAAACTCGTCCGACTCGAGACTCAAGGTGGAACTTAACGTGCGGGGAATAAGCGAGGAAAACATTTTTGTATTTTTTGAAATAATTTTTAAAATTTTATCAAATTGTACAAAAAAGAACGCTACGAAAAAAGAGATTTGTCAAGAGATTCCTCTCAGACTTACGCTCAGTGTTTTCTCTAATAACGCTTTAGGAAAAGTCCTCGGATAATAATTTGGATAGGCGATTTTGCCTAGAATAAAACGTCCTTTATGAAGGGAGACGATTCCGATGAAAAAGACTCTATTAGCTGCCGCTTTGGCTTTGTCAATGGCCGGTTCCGCTTTTGCGGCTGATCTGCCGAATATTTCAATTTTGGCTACCGGCGGCACGATCGCAGGCGCCGCATCGTCCAACACTCAAGTGACAGGCTACAAGGCCGGCGCGTTGGCGATTCAAACGTTGATTGACGCCGTTCCCGCCATGAAGGATTACGCCAACGTGACGGGCGAACAAATCGTCAAGATCAGCTCCAACAACATGACCGACGAAGTTTTGTTGAAGTTGGCAAAGCGTTGCAATGAACTGTTGGCCGATCCGAAGGTTGACGGCATCGTGATCACGCACGGCACCGATACGTTGGAAGAAACGGCTTACTTCCTTAACCTGACCGTTAAGAGCAAGAAGCCGGTAGTCGTGGTTGGCGCCATGCGTCCCGCGACAGCCATTTCCGCTGACGGCCCGATGAACCTATTGAACGCTGTCAAGTTGGCTGCTGACCCGAACGCTCAAGACCGTGGTGTTTTGGTCGCCTTAAATGACCAAATCAACGCCGCTCATGACGCGACGAAGACCAACACGACAAACGTTGCCACCTTCCAAGCTCATGACATCGGCTTATTGGGTTATATCGCCGGCGGTCAAAACTACTTCTTCCGTGACACAACCTTCAAGCACACGCATGAAACCGAATTCGATGTGAGCAAGATCGATAAGTTGCCGCGTGTTGACATTGTGTACTCGCACGCCAGCGATGACTCAGTGCTTGTTGACGCGGCGGTGAAGGCCGGCGCCAAGGGCATTATCAGCGCCGGTAGCGGTAACGGCTCCATCCACCAAGACACCGAAAAGGGCTTGGCTGAAGCAGTGAAGAAGGGCGTGGTCGTGGTTCGCTCCAGCCGCACGGGCAGCGGTATCGTGACGCCGACGGATCCGGACAACCAATACACGAAAGCCGGTTTCTTGAACGGTTATTCTTTGAACCCGCAAAAGGCTCGCATCCTCTTGCAATTGGCCTTGACGAAGACTCAAGACCCGAAAGAAATTCAAAGAATGTTCACCGAATACTAAATCGGCGCATTTAGTCGTTAACGCCTGTTAACGATATGTTGAAAAATTTGGGGGTGCCACAGGCACCCCCATCTTTTATATTCTTTTAAAAGCCACGGACGATCTTTAAAAAATCCATCTTTACTGCTTTCCGGAACGGGCCAATAAAATCACCGTTACGAACACGAAAAGCGCGCCGATGGCTTCGACCATTCCGAAAGTCACACCCAGTAGGACAACAGACAAGATGACCGCCGAAAGCGGCTCCCAGCAGATGAGCATCGAAGCGACCGACGGAGCGACAAAGGACATGCTCTTTAAATAGCACCAGAAGGCCATGATAGTCCCAAAAAGAACAATGTGCGCATATGAAAGAATGCCCAATGTGCTCCAAGTAACATCCATCGTAAAGGGATTGTTGTAAAGGCAAGCTGCAAAACCGCTAAAAGCCATGCCCCAACCGATGACTGTGCTCACTGAGAGCCGTCTGATCGCCGGTCCCGGCTCAATTGTGCAAAAGGCGCCACACACCGCGGAGACCAACCCCCAGGCTACGCCCGCGATTGAAAAATCCATGTGCGAAAAATCACCCTTGGTGATAATGAGCGCCACACCGGTCAAGGCGCAAACCAGCGCGATCATTTCCATCGGACGAACCCGGCGATGCTGAGCGATCGCCATGTAGGCGATGATAAAAAGCGGGGAAACCATGACGATAATGGTCGCTGTCGCGGCATTGGATGCCGCGATCGACAAAAAGAAGGTGCCTTGCGAACAAAGCAAGCCAAAGCCGTAAATCAGGACGATCCAGAAATTTTCCTTCCGAAACACCCCGCGGGCATTCTTCGTTCCGGTCAAGAGAATATCCAGAAGGATCATCACCACGCCGGCGCCGAAAAGCCGCATCGAGGTGAGATCAAGCACATTAAACCCGCAACGGGTCATCAGATACTGAGCGGCGACACTCATGGAGCCCCAGCAAACTCCGGCCCAGGAAGCAAGCGCAACGCCTTTGATCATATTCGAGTTCATAGCCCAAAAACCTTTCACAGAATTGCCGTGATTGTATGCCTGCTATCTGTTCAGTGTCCAGAGACAAACGGCTAAGAAGTTTGCCCTTGCCGATAGCCATTCCATCCCCGCACAAATCTTGAGAGTCCTTCCTCTAGAAGCGAAAAAGGCATCGCCACGTTCATCCGCAGATAGGATTGACCGTTTCCTGCAAAGACGCCGCCTTTGGTCACAATCAAGCCGGTCGTCTCCCTTAAGAAGTCCGCCAACTCATCGGTATTGTCAGTCAATGCCGAACAATCAATCCACAAGAGGTAGGAGGCTTGAGGATAACTTACTTTGATTCCCGGGCAATGCTCAACGAGATGTTGGCACGCATAGCGCTTAATCACAGCCAAATGGGCAACCAACTCATTTAACCAATCATCTGACTCGGTGTACGCCGCAAGCGTGGCTTCGATGCTGAAAGCGTTTGGCTCATCCACCATGTCGGCATGAAGTCCGGCACGAACCTTTTCACGCAACGCCTCGTTTTCGATCACCAACGAGGCGGTATGCAAGCCAGCGAGATTAAAAGCTTTCGATGGCGAAATCGCGACAACGCTTTGTCGGGCGCAAAGTGATGACGCTTTCGCAAAAGGCGTGTACCTCGCCTCGCGATCGGTTAGGTCCGCATGGATTTCATCGCTGAAAACCAACACATTGTGTTTGTCGCACAACTGCCCCAAACGAATCAAATCCTTTTCTGACCAAACAATGCCGGCCGGGTTGTGAGGATTGCAAAACATCAGCAGTTTCGCCTGACTGTCGAGAAGCGTTTGTTCCAGCCTTGCGAAATTAATTCGGTAATTACCGTCTTCGCAGTCTAATGGACAAAGCACAAGATCCCGCGCATTGTCCCTAACCGCGCTGTAAAAGTGGTGATAGACCGGACTTAACGCCACCACTTTGTCGCCCGGTTGGGTCAGGTGTCGCAACGCGCTCGCAAGACCGGGCATGACGCCTTCACAATACAGAATCTGACTTGGATTGACTGCCCAGCCGTGCCGTCTTTGCTGCCAATTGGCGACAGCTTCAAAGAAAACGGAAGGCACCTTGTGATAGCCATAAACATCAAGGGCGGCTTTGTTGCGAATGGCGCGGGAAACCGCCGGTGCCGTCTTGAAATCCATGTCGGCGATAAACATCGGAAATTCGTCCTCACCGATAGACCACTTAATGGAATAGGTGTGGCGCCGATCCGGGGCATTTTGAAAATCAAACACTGGGCGACTCCTTAAACTGCTCTGAATTTTATGCATTTTACGCCATGCCCATCATTAACAAACGCTTACGAATCAAACGATTTTGACAACGTCCGTATTCGTTGCGCACACTACAATACAAGCCATGAATTCAAGGATATCCATCATGGCAAACGGTCCAAAAGCTTGCGAGGCGAGCTATAGCCTTCACGAAGAAATCGCCAATGCGATCACGCATGGCTTGGCCTGCGCGTTAAGCATTGCCGGGCTCGTGTTGCTAATTATTTTCGCGATTCGCTACACGGACTCTGCTTTGACTCTGACTTCTGTCATCGTGTTCGGCGCCAGCTTGGTGCTTCTGTACCTCACCTCGACGCTTTACCACGCCATTCCATTTCGACGGCCGAAAAAAATCCTTCAGCAATTAGACCATTCGATGATCTATGTGCTGATCGCAGGCAGCTACACGCCTTTTTGTCTTGTCGTTCTCAAAGGAGTGATGGGGATCGCGCTTTTCGCGTTCGTCTGGGCGATCGCTGTTTTCGGCATTGTCTTTCAACGATGGCTTTTGCAAAAAAGCGATTGGCTCAATTGCGGTCTTTATCTCCTGATGGGATGGTCCGTGTTGCCCTGCATCAAACCGCTTGTTGAAAACCTTCCAAGCGGCGGCTTGTGGCTTTTGGCCGCCGGTGGCGTCACCTATAGTGTCGGCGTCGTCTTTTATATTTGGCAAAGCCTAAAATTCAGTCACGCCATTTGGCACGTCTTTGTCCTCGCCGGATCTGTCCTTCAATATTTGGCTGTGTTACTCTATGTGATTCCGGTTTTACGATAGGGCAGAAGCTGCTAAGTAGCAGTAGAGTAGATAAAAAACGCTTCGAAAACCGAAAAGGCTCGAAGCGTTTAGCTTATCTTGCGGGATGAATCGGGATGACTCTTTGATTGGTGCTGCCGAAATATTGGCCTTGCTTGGTGACTTTCAACTTTTCGACATAAGGGCCATCAACCAAAGTGTCGATGTACCGCATGACCGGATGGTCTTTGAAGTGCTCATATTTTCGTCCGGTCCACACCCACACGGTTTTATCCGGGCAAGCGGCTTTCACCCGAGTAAGAAGCTCTGTGACCGCATCAATGTTTTCTTTCTCGAACGGGTCGCCCCCCAACACGCTGAAGCCGGCGATGTAGGGGCTCTTCATCAATTCGATGATCCGTTGGGTCACTTCTTCCGTGAAAGGCTTCCCGGCGCAAAAGTCCCAAGATTCCTCGTTGAAACACCCCTTGCAGTGCAGCGTGCAACCAGAAACAAAAAGCGACACCCGAACGCCGGGACCGTTTGTTGTGTCAAATTCACGCAGTTGCATGTAGTTCATCGCCAAGCTCCCTTGAATCAGTCATCACATACTGACACGGTTTTTAATTTCCGCCATCTTGCCGTCATTCATGCGCGATTGACCGTTCACATTACTGTAGCCGAGATAGCCGCAAACACGACTGATCACCGACAAGTTGGAACTGCCGCAATGCGGGCACTTGAACATGACATTGGTCGAGTGCGTCCCACAGTCATTGCAGTAGGCGGAATCAAAGTTGACGCCCTGATAAAAACCCATTGCCATGCCGCGGACAATGATCGCCTTGTCAGCTTCGTAGTTTTCCGGATTGGTCAAACGCACATATTGAATATGACCGCCTTCGCACAAATGGAAGCATTCAAATTCGTGATCTTGCTTTTCAAATGGCGTGATATCCTCGGTCACGTTCAAGTGGAACGAATTCGTGAAATATTCCGTGCTGTAATGTTCAGCGGTTTCAAATTCGTTTTCCAGCCCCATTTCCTTGCAATAATCAGCATATTGCTTGGCTTGCGTGGCACACAAGCTTTCAGCCGGCGTACCGTAAATAGCGTAAAGATAATGATCTTGCGCCTTGAACTCATTGAGTTTTTGCTGCAAATGACGAAGCACCTTCGCGCCAAAGGCTGACTTATCGTCGATCATACGCTTGCCGGTCCAAAGATAGGTGGCGTCGTCCAAAGCGGTGATACCGAAGCTAGCCGTCATGTAGTCAACCAAATCGCCGACACGATCATCGGGATCCTTCGTACCCTTGTAGAACCCGCCTTGCGTAAAGGCCAAGGGGTTGCTCGAACAACGTTGGTTGCGGATCACATCGTAACGCTTCTTTAAGAAATCACGAATCACTTGCAAACGGTCATCGAGGATTTCCCAGAATTTTTCACGCCAGTTCTCCGGATAGTCGGTCTTGGCAATCTTGATCATGAGCGGAATATTTAAACTCACCGCGCCGATGTTGCAACGACCGATCGTCACGTATTTGCCGGTTTCCGGATCCTTCCACGGAGAAAGGTAGGCTCGGCACCCCATGGGGCTCGTGATGACGCCTTCTTCGCGGAAAAGACGCGAGACCGTGCCGAAGTCGCTGGAAAGGCTCAAATAATCCGGATACATGCAGCTCGACGACGTCTTGACCGCCTCGTCAAACAAATCTTGGCTGAAAAGATCGCGATCGATTTGCTTTTGATCGTATAGATACACAAGCTTCGGGAAAACAACCGGCTTATGATCCTTGCCATGGCCATTGCGGCGAACGCGAAGCATGACCTTGTCGATCAAAGCCAAGGTCGCTTTGTCATCTTCAGGCAAATTCGCATCCCATTGACCGAAACTAATCGTCGTGAAAGCGAAGTCGCCACGGCTGCAGGGAACGGTGTTTAATTTCAGCTCAAGCGATTGGAAGCCTTGCTCCAATTCGCGAAGCAACGTCTTATCGGCGAAGGGACGGGCTTTTTCTTCCGGGATACCCCATTCCTTGGCGTCTTCATAAGCCTTGTTCCATGTTTTTTGAGCGTAAGGCAAAAGGACCTTGTCCAATTCAGCGAGGGTGAAACCTCCGAATTGTTGAGCGGTCGCCACCAATGTGATGTCGCCGATCACCTGAAGAGCCGAGAGCACGGTCTTAGGTTCCGTGTATTGAACATTGCTCATTTCGAAACCGTTCTTAAGAACCGTGCGGATATCGAAAAGACAGCAATTGACGCAACCTAAAATCATGTCGCGCAAATCATGGATATAGATATCGCCGCGCTCAATCAATTCCTTTTCGCGAGCCGATAAATAAAACTGCTT
>DVNR01000009.1 GCA_018714205.1 Candidatus Aphodousia faecipullorum | reverse complement strand
AACCACAAACCCGAATCACGGTTGCCATGGATGTCACGGGGGATCACGAATTCATTAAAACAAAAACCGCCGCAGATTGGAAAAGCGATTTACCAGATCTGGAGAAACTGCCGACCATTTTCGCCATCCTTGCACAAAATGCGGCAGAACAAAGCCCTGACTTAGAAAAATCATGTGGACAAGGCCCAAAACGCTACTCCAAAAAGCGGTTTACCCGAACCGGAGATTTTTGGAGGAAGGCCTAAGGCTGAAACTCGGAACCAGATTGAACAGGGATCCGAGTTTCCCACTAAGAATCAAGAAGTTCGTCGAGTCCCAAAGCGCTTGCCAATTGTTGGACGTTGTCCACAACAGGGACTTTCCATTTTTTCAATTCTGACTTCGGAAACGCTCCGTAACTGACGGCAACAGCGGCGCAACCGGCATTTTTAGCCAACCATAAATCATGTTCCGTGTCACCAATCATCACCATTTGTGAAATGTCAACACCCGTTGCGTCGCTGATCATCTGAATCATCAATGGGTTTGGCTTGCCAGCACTTTCATCAGCTGTCACCGTCACCTCAAACAAGTCCCCGATTCCAGTTTGAGCAAACACTCGATCCAATCCCCGACGGCTTTTTCCCGTGGCAATCGCTAGACGCAATCCGGCCGCTTTCATCTTTCTTAATAAATTCTCAAGCCCCGGGAAAATCCCTATCGACTGTTCCTTCGCGATGTAAAAAGAGCGATAAGCCTCTTCAAATGCCGAATATTCTTCGAAACGAAAGCTCGGCTGCAGAGTCAAAATCGCCTTTCGCCAATCCAACCCGATAACACTTCGTGCCGCCTGCATGCCGGGATCAGGGTAGCCGAGCTTGACAAAGGCATGGCAAATTCCAGCTGCGATCGGCTCAGTGGTATCCATAATCGTGCCATCCCAGTCAAAAACAAATAAATCGTATTTAGGTACCAACATTTCAGCGCTCCTTTCGAGCTCGCAAGGTCGTTATTAATTCATCGCATTCCCGGGGCAAAGGCGCCGAGATTTCCATTGGCGCACCCGTGACAGGGTGCTTGAACGACAAATGGGCCGCATGCAAAAACATCCGTTTAAAGGGTATTCCCAAGCACCCCTTCGCAATGGCCTTATTCATCTCAAAATTTCCGTATTTTTCATCGCCGACCAAAGGATGTCCACAATATTGAGCGTGAACTCTGATCTGGTGAGTTCGACCCGTTTTAAGATCAACACTGAGGTAGGAAACGTCTCCGAATCGCTCTATGAGTTGAAAAATCGTATGACTTGGCAAACCTTTTTCCTCGTCAACTCGCACCCGACGTTCCCCGGAACTCGTTACATACTTGAACAAAGGAACCTTCACATGTTGCCGATCATTGACCCAATCGCCGAGAACCAACGTGCGATAGGATTTATGCACCTCCCCATCGCGCATCATTTCATGCAAACGAACGAGTGCCTTACGAGTTTTCGCAAGAATCATCACACCACTGGTTTCCCGATCAAGACGATGCGCCAATTCTAAATAAGGTTGATTCGGGCGAGAGGCTCTGACTCGCTCAATCAAACCAAAGCTCACACCCGAACCACCGTGAGCGGCCAAACCGGCAGGCTTATCTACAACAATAAGATGCTCGTCCTCATAGAGGATTGGCAGATCCTGATCATCTATCGGTTTGACACGAGCAGGTTTTGGTTGAGTGGCGACCCGAATCGGCGGAACGCGAAGCTCGTCACCCAAGGCCAACCGAGTGTCAACCGTAACCCGCTTCTTATTAATTCGGACTTCACCGGCACGAACAATGCGATAAATGTGACTTTTTGGCACGCCTTTGGCAATTCTTAACAAATAGTTGTCCAAACGCTGACCGTCCGCGTCGTGACCAATGCGAACCCATACGACGGCATCAGAACGAGCGGAAGCTTTTGATGAATCAACAAAGCGGGGGGAGTTCCCTAAATTAGACATAACCTATATAATGTGGAGCTTGTCAGAGAAGACACTAAAAATGTGTTTTTTGTCCGCTCTGACTGTGAATCAACATGTGCATTGTAGCCATGTTTTGATTGAAAAGAACATCAACTGCGCCAACCCTGTTCGTTTGGCGTCAGTTTTATCGCAAGAAGGCTGCTTTTTACCCGAGTTGAGCATGACCGGTTGTCATGCGGTGAAATTTAGGGTTTTGTCCTGAATCAGGGATGATCAGCCGTATGAAGGGTCGGTTAAAGTTATCGCACAAGGCGTCGGCTAGATCGAATATTATCGTCCGCCTTGATAGATGATGACCGACATATTTTGTCGTTGTACGAAAATCCGTGGCCAAGCATGTCCCACTGAGGTGTTTTGCCAGAGCAAGGCACAGACTTGCTAATGAATTGAATTTAATTAATTAGACCCCCTGTGAGGGATTGAGCTCATAGATGCGAACCGCCCAGACGGTTCGAATTCGTTCGTTTTGGTGCTCTCCCCAGTGCTTATAAATTGAAAAGCGACACACGTCTAGAGAATATCGTCGGATTAGTCCGAGAGCAGCCATCGGTCGAGATTGAACCGATTAGGATGGCGCGAGTTTGTGAAACCTAACCCTAAAGGTTTAGTGAGACGGCACGGATAGTTCGTTTCCAGCGACACGCCAGAGACGAGGCGGCCTGCGACAGTGGCTGCCCGACGGAGTGTTCAATGAAACGCATGTTATTTAATGCCACGCACGCTGAAGAGACGCGCGTTGGTATTGTTGACGGCCAAAAGCTGATTGATATCGATATCGAAACAGCTGGTCGTGAACAAAAAAAATCAAATATTTACAAAGGGATTATCACCCGAATCGAACCAAGCCTTGAGGCCTGTTTTGTTGATTACGGAGAAGAACGCCACGGTTTTCTTCCCTTTAAGGAAGTTTCCCGCCAATATTTCAAAGAAGGTGTCGATGTCCGTTCCGCGACCATTCGTGATGCTCTGACTGAAGGTCAAGAACTGATCGTTCAGGTAGAAAAAGAAGAGCGCGGCAATAAAGGGGCTGCCCTAACGACATTTATTTCGCTTGCGGGTCGTTACCTTGTTTTAATGCCCAACAATCCGCGCGGCGGCGGCGTTTCTCGACGCATCGAAGGTGAAGAACGTCAAGAATTGCGCGAGACGATGGATCGCTTGCGTTTGCCTTCAGGAATGAGTTTGATCGCTCGTACCGCCGGCATTGGTCGCACTGTCGATGAGTTACAGTGGGACTTGAATTATTTACTGAAACTGTGGGAAGCCATTTCTGATGCGGCAACGCCCCAGTATGAACTCACCGTTCAAAAAGACGGTAAGTCATTCACCAAGTATGTGACCGAATCGACCGGTCCTCGCGGGGAACCCCTGCGTCGCGCCAATCCCGCTCCTTTTCTTATCGTCGAAGAAAGCAATCTCGTAATCCGTGCCATTCGTGATTATTTCCAACCGGAAATCGGCGAGATTCTTGTCGACACTGATGACATTTATGACCAGGCTCGCCAATTCATGGCTCATGTCATGCCAGACATGGTTGGCCGTGTTAAGCGTTATCGTGAAGACACGCCGCTGTTTTCTCGTTTCCAAATCGAGCATCAGATTGAAACGGCTTACTCCCGCACCGTTCCCCTTCCCTCGGGTGGAGCCATTGTTATTGACCATACAGAAGCATTGGTCGCTGTCGACGTGAACTCCGCCCGTGCGACTCGCGGCGCGGACATTGAGGAAACAGCGTTTCGTACAAACTGCGAAGCGGCCGACGAAGTTGCTCGCCAGATGCGTCTCAGAGACTTGGGAGGACTGATCGTCATTGACTTCATTGACATGAACGACCCGAAGAACCAGCGAGCAGTCGAACAACGTCTTAAAGACGCATTGAAGTACGACAGAGCGCGTGTGCAAATGGCAAAAATCAGCCGTTTTGGTTTGATGGAGTTGTCTCGTCAACGTTTGCGCCCTGCTTTGGCTGAAGGCAATCACGTCACCTGCCCTCGCTGCAACGGCGTCGGCGTCATTCGCGACACTGAAAGCTGTGCACTGCAAATTCTTCGAATTCTTGAAGAAGAAGCCATGAAAGAAGGCACCGGCGCGGTTCATGCTCAAGTTCCAGTCGACGTAGCGAGCTTCTTGTTAAATGAAAAGCGTCATGACATTTCTCAAATTGAGGCTCGTCATCGTCTGCCGATCGTTTTGATTCCAAATAAGTTCCTGGAAACTCCTCATTACCACATTGAGCGCTTGCGCTACGACGATGAACGGTTAGATGACGAAATCGCCAGCTACAAGCGAGCTGAGGAAATTCAACCTGATGACGTCATGGCCGACCCGTATCGCGTGAAAAAACCGGAAGAAAAACCGGCCGCAAAGCGCCAAGAACCGGTTATCCGCAACTTTATGCCTGAAGCACCCGCGCCAGAGCACAACGAGGCAGACCGCCTTCTGAATCAAAAAGCAGAAAAGAAAGCGGCTCGTGAAGAAGCTCTAAAACGTGCACAGGAAGCCTCTCAACCGGGTCTTATTACACGATTGATCAATTTCCTCTTTGGTAAAAAAGAAGAAACAGCACCGGTTGCAGATGAGAAAAAATCGCGCGGAGAGCGCCGCACTCGCCGCAACCCACGCGATCGACGAGAAAAAGACGCCTCTCGTCGCACTCGCCGTGAGCGCCCTGTTCGCGAAAAGGACGAAGAAAAGGTTTTAACCGAACGCTCTCAAGAGCAAGTAACACCCAAAGAAACCTCAACGCAAACTGCAAACACCGAGTCGGCTGTGCGCGAGACGACAAATAACCGTCGTCGTTCCCGTCGTCGCACTGCGAAATCTGAATCCGTGGATTTGCTTCCGGCGCCGGAAAGCAAGGTTGCCTTGCCAAAGCCCCAAGCTGGTGCAACGGATGAAGACAAACCGCAAGTTCAAGAAGCTCCTCAAAGCGTGAAACCTGAAGTAGCGGTTGAGATTAAACAGGAATCCGTTGCTTCTGCTCCGAGTGACGAGGACTTCAATTTCGCAACAGATGAATTACCACAGGCATCAAGCACTGTGGAAGCAATTCAAGAGACAGCTGTAGAAGCTCCTGTGGAAGAGTCCCCACGTCCCAGACGTCGTCGACGCTCCGCAGAAGACACCTCAGCTCGCCGTCAACGGGGAATACCGCCAGAAGTTGAGGCCGAGGAAATGAGCAGAGCTCCGGCAATCTCGCGTGATGAATTGATGGGTGATCCTGTTCGTTCCGAACCGCTTGATGAAAGCTTGTTGTCGAGCAAGCCAATCACGGATCACGTCAATGTTGAAAGTCAGATCGCCAACTTGCATCGTGAATCCGTCAGTCGTCGCCCGCGAGCCGAAGACTCCGTTGATGAAAAACTTAATCCGCAAGACGTTGCGGCAACAAGTCAAGGGCAAGCCCCAAGCGAAGACGAGGTTAAAGTAACTTCCTCCGTTGAAGTTGAAAGTGCTTCGCAAACGGAACGGGAAACCGATGACGTTCAGCAGCCTTCAGTCAACACTTTAGATAGTCAAGAAGCTACAGTAAGCGTTGGTCTTGAGACTTCTGATGCGCCAACAGCAGAAAGCGCCTTGACTCGATTAACGGCCGGATTGACTGAGGCTTTAAAGGAAAAAGGACTCGAAGTTGTCCATACTCGAGCAGAACTCGTTAAACCGGTTGAATACCGTCCCATTGTCTACCCCGGGCGTCCTCGCAAGGTTCTTCCGGTGATTGATGAAGGGCCGCTCATTCAAGTTCATACGAAAAAAGATTAAGCAATAATGCTTGGTTGAAGGCATCTTTGGAAACATAGATGCCTTTTTTTATCACTTTGTAAGCGAATCGCCCTATCACACACCCTGACAAGCAGCACTAAAGAACCTAAACTAATTCTCATTTTTAAGCGAAGAAGAATAAAAATGTTTGGAATCAGTCCGATAGCAATTACCTTTTGTGGTTATCTTTTATTGATGGTCCTTGTGGGATTTATTGCGTGGCACTACACGCGTGATTTTAACGATTACGTGCTTGGAGGACGCAAACTGGGTGGTCTTGTGACCGCGCTTTCGGTTGGCGCAAGCGATATGAGTGGATGGCTTCTCATGGGATTGCCGGGAGCCGTTTTCTTATCAGGCATTTCGGAAAGTTGGTTAGCCATCGGACTTTGCTGTGGCTCATTTGTTAATTGGAAAATTGTTGCTGCTCGACTTCGTGTTTACACAGAGCGCTGTAAAAACGCCTTGACTTTGCCTGACTATCTTAGCCACCGATTCGATGATGACGAACGTGTCTTGAGCATTATCTGTGCCGTTGTCATCCTGATTTTCTTCACGATTTATTCAGCCAGTGGCATGGTCGCCGGGGCGCGGCTTTTTGAATCAACTTTTAATTTAGATTATTCAACGTCCTTGTGGCTTGGTGCGGCGGCAACCATTCTTTATGTTTTTGTCGGCGGATTCTTGGCGGTAAGCTGGACCGACACCATACAGGCCGCCATGATGTGCGTCGCGCTGGTCGCCACTCCCCTAGTCGTCATGAATGAGTTAGGCGGTTTAAGCGTCACGCTTGATCAGGTTCAGGTCATTGACGCTTCCATGCTGGATATGTTCAAAGGTCAAACCGTGATCGGAATCGCCTCACTAATTGCATGGGGGCTCGGATACTTTGGACAGCCGCATTTGCTTGTCCGCTTTATGGCGACTAAATCGATTAAGGTGATTCCAACGGCTTGTCGGACATCAATCATCTGGATGGTATTTTGCTTAGCTGGAGCCGTAAGTGTCGGTTTTTTCGGGTGCGCTTATTTTGCGGAACATATCGAATCGGGAGCCTCTGTCACCCAAAATCCTGAATTGGTTTTTATAGTGCTTACTCAAGCGCTTTTTAATCCATGGATTGCCGGACTTTTAATGTCGGCGATTTTAGCTGCCGTCATGAGTACCCTGTCCTGTCAGTTACTTGTCTGCTCATCGACGCTCACAGAAGATTTTTACCGAGCCTTTTTCCGTCCGAATGCCAAAACGCGCGAACTTATCTGGTTTGGGCGCCTGATGGTTTTACTCGTATCGTTGATCGCTATTTTCATGGCCATGGATCCAGATAGTAAAGTGCTCGGTCTAGTCAGCTACGCTTGGGCTGGGTTTGGCGCTTCTTTCGGTCCTGTGATTATCCTGAGCCTTTGGTGGAAGCGAATGACAAAACGCGGCGCGCTTGCCGGCATGATCACCGGCGCCGTGACCGTTATTGTTTGGAACACCTTTGGGTGGTTTGGGCTCTACGAGATCATACCGGGATTTGTCTTCGCAACAATCGCCATCATCGCTTTTTCCTTGACCGGCCCCAAGCCCTCTCAAGCAATGATTGATATTTTCCGAGAAGTTGATCAAGCGGTCAAAACCGGCAATGATTTAAGCGCTTCAAACTAACTTCAGGCATAGCCATTTGAGACGATCGTGCAACAATCGGCACAGATCATCTCAAGTCCAAACGAATCGTTGTGATAAACTGACGCCATATTCTTGCGTTATACAGGTTGTAAATGTCAAAGTCTGATCGCACCGTCCAAAATTTGCTATCAACCATTGATAAAATCTCCGAAGCAAAGACGCCCGATGAGAAAAAATTCTGGGATCATCGATTCATTGAACAGGCAGAACAGGCCTACAAAACCTCTCGTTACGATTTTGTTTCCGACTTGCTTCGACAAATTGCGGAGAAAGACGAAGTATCTGAAGAGTTAATCAATGACATCGTTCTTTTTTTAGAATGTTGCGCGGCGTTTTACGATGACGGCAAGCGCAAATACACGCTGTGCCTCATTCCATTTCTCGCCTCAAGCGCATTTGGCCTAGCTTACGGTCGATTGCCTGAAGACGCGCTCAACGCCATTTATCGTCGTCTGAAAACGGCTCTGCCCCCATCCTATGAGGTCAGTGTCAACGCCGAAATTCTTAACGCTGAACACTTTTCATTCTCGCCTTTTACGCTGTACACCAAGATCGTTCGTTGGGCAAAAACAGCTGAACCCGGTATCTGCCTTTTTTACCCCAGCAATGAAACCGCTGAAGAAGCTGAAAATCTTGTCGCTGACATCCGCATTATTGCAACAATAATCAGTTGTCCGAATGGATCGGATTTTTCCGGTTTCAATCTTCCCGGCAAAGCTCAACAAACATTGCGTCGCCAGATTGCTTCAGATCTTCGGAGAGTCTTTAAAGACCATTTTCCGGCAACTCGCTTTGAATTTTTATTGTCACAATCCATGGAATTTAAGCGTTATCTCAGAAAAGTCAATATGAGCGAGCCAATACTTGAGCCCTTTTTATTGCCTCCAGTACTCACGCTCACTGAAGCCGGGAAAGCTTTCCGACATTTCTCTCTTCGGGAAGCCCTTTGCAATTTGCGACAGCTTTACAATTTGGATATCAAAGACCTTCAAGTGGCTATAGGCGCTTTTTACGAATCTCCGTCCGTGGGGAGCCTGTCCTTGATGGAGTTCCGGTTAGGCATTAGTAAAAGAGGCGATTTGCACAGCATCGTTCAAGGTGTTGTTTGGCCTATTTTTTATGACGATCCCGATGAAGTCCTTTGCATATTGGATCGATGCCTAAGTTGGTATGGGTTTGAACCTGATCAAATCAGGCTTCATTCCAATCACCCATTCCCACTCTCTGACGACGAGGAGGATGATTACAGTTTCCCGGCCTTTGATGGGCAATTGCATGAACCGCAGCCTCCTGAAACGAATCCGCCGGAGACTGCACCTGGCTCCATGCGACTAAATTGATGCCCTACCAGAGCCCCGCTTTCCGGCAGGGCTCTTTGACAAAGCGATTCTCATTGCCCTGAATAGCTTCAATTCTCCTAGCACGACGACACTCCCACGCATCAACGGGATAGCTTTTATTCCATGCATCCATCAGTTTTTGCTGAGCAGAGCTGAGCCTAAAGACAGGATAAGCATCCTGCATGTAAAGATGAGTGCGAGCAATAGCGCCACGAGAAGACTCTGGGGGCTCAACTTGACGCCCTTCAATTTTCATTTGGCAACTCCCAAAATCACTCTTGGCTCCGGGAAGCATTTGGAATCGATAATTTTGTCGAGCGGCGTTAACCGCACCGATTGCCGGATACAAGTTATACATATCTGCTTGCATGTACCTGAATGTTTTGTTAACTTTTTCTGCGCAACGACGTCCCTTGAAAGCCTGGCCTTTATTGTTTACGCATTGGGGATCTCCATTTCGCCACTCTTGAAAAGCCCTTCCAAAATTTTCCGCTGCCACAACATGCTCCCATTCCACGCGCTTAGCTCGATTTTTATGTTTTTCTGTTTTGAAACCGGCAGGAAGTTTCACATTTTTTCGAGCGTCGAACTCCGCGCCACAATAAAAGGTCACCCGATGATCGTAATAAACATCCTGTTCCAAAAAGCGCTTGGCTTTATTGAAGGAATCATTTGTTGTATTCCCTGCGGCAAAAACAGATCCTGCGATCAAAAAACCAGTCAAAGTTAAAACAAGCTTTTTCATAAAAATCATGATCCTGTGGTTAAATAAGCCGTCATCTCCAATCGATAAAAACTTGCCCCTGACTGTTGTAGTCAAGGGCTTTACAGGCACCCCTGTAAAAATGGCCTTGCGTGAAACGCGAGGCCGAATGTAATGAGAGAGAGTTGTTATTGTATTATTGTGCGTTGCGTTCAAAGACAATTTGACCGTTAACCATCGTCATATCAACGTGGGTCTTCAAAATGTCGTTGGGATTAATCGTGAAAATGTCTTTATCGAGCACGACAAGGTCAGCGACATAACCGGGCAACAGACGACCTTTTGTCTTTTCCTCAAAAGAGGCATAAGCGCTTTCGACCGTGTATGCGTCCACCGCGGCATAAATATCCATGCACTCTTCCGGATGGAAGCCGCCAGCGGGCTCGCCTCTTAAATTTTGACGCGTCACTGCGCAGTAAATATTTGGCAATGGAGCCATGTCTTCTACAGGGCTGTCAGTGCCAAAACTGGTGTGCACCCCCAAATCAACCAAGCTCTTAAAAGCATAACTTGTGGCCGCCAGCTCTTTGCCCACACGCGCTTCCACAATGCCTGTGTCATAGTGCAAGAAAATAGGCTGAACCAATGCCAAAATATCATTCTTAGTGAAACGCTCCAAAAGCGGGCGATCCGTGATTTGAACGTGAATCACTCCGAGGCGCAGAGGGTTTTTCCCGTCAGTGCAAACCTTATCGTAACTGTCCAAAACCGATTCAATAGCCGCGTCGCCAATCGCATGAATCGCCACGCTACATCCATTTTCTGTAGCGATTCGAACCATGGTGTCAAGCTCGTCCTGCGTGAGTGTCGCAATGCCTCGAGTGTCAGGTTGATCTGCATAGGGATGACGCATATAAGCTGTGCGTGCTCCCAGGCTACCGTCAACGAATAACTTCAACGGTCCAATACGGTTAAAGTCATCACCCACACCGGTTTTATAACCGGCATCGAAAAACTCGCGCAATCCCTCCGGATTCATGAAGTTGAATTGGTGATAGACACGGATCGAATGGTTATCAGCCAACACCTCATTAAACGCCTGCAGCGTCGAGCGCCAATCTTTTCGCCGCACATCACACGTTTGCACCGAGGTCACTCCCGTTTCATTGGCGTGCTTGATGGCAGCCAAAAGCAGGCGCTTTTTAGCCGCCACAGTACGTTCGCTCATCAGGCACCGTACCTGGTCACGGGCATTTTCACGGAAGACCCCTGTCAACTCGCCGTTTTCACAATCAATGGCTCCTCCAGGTAGCGGGACCGTTTCTGTGGTCACCCCGGCCATTTCAAGCGCCTTCGTATTGCAAGTTAAGATATGGCCACAAGCGCGATCGAAAATAATTGGATATTCGGTCGAGATTTGGTCCAAGTCGTGGCGGTTAAGCAAACGGTGCTCATCGGTGAAATAATCTTGGTTCCAACCCATGCCGAGAATGACTTCCCCGGGTTGAAGTTCATTGTCTTCAATGTATTGCCGTCCGCGCCGGATTACTTCTGCGATACTGCTCACTCCTTGAAGATGAACGCTAGCCAACGCGATGCCGGTGTTAAACAAATGCTGATGGGAATCGTTAAAACCCGGCACAATGGTGCGACCGGCGGCGTCATAGCGCGTCGCATCGCCAGAAATAGCAGCCATTTCCTCATTCGTACCGACTGCTTCAATGCGACCTTCGTCATTGATGAGTAGCGCTTGAGCGAAACGCTCGCGTTCCAGATAAATCTTTGCGTTGTAAATCAGTGTCGACATGATATTTCAATCCTTATTGCTTATTTTGTTCTGCAACGTAAGCTTCATGAGACTTGCGGAACATCACTTCGTACAGAAGCAAGCCCAAGAGCGGCACCACAAAGCCTAAAACAACAGTAAACGGATCATTGATAATGGTGTTGGCGATCAAACCGATCATAATCGCGCAGATCAACAAAATCGGAATCGGATAGAACCAAACCTTGTAGGGACGTTCCATCGTCGGATACTTATGACGCAAAACGATCACAGAGAAGAAAGTCATGCCGTGGAAGATCATGCCGCACAAGGCCACCAAGCTTGTCAATTCGCCTAATGTCCGAGACAGAATCAATACAATCGCCAAAGCCGCCGAAACCAATTGCGCATTCATCGGAGTCTTGTAAACCGGATGAAGCTTTCCAAGCGGCTTAAAGAATGAACCGTCGCGGGCCATAGCGTACGTCATGCGGGGGAAAGCCAAAATACAACCATTCAAGGAACTGAAGATGGCTAATACCATGGCCGTGCCAACGATGATCATACCTGCGTCACCAAAGAGCATATTTGCCGCTTCAGTGCCCAAGTAATAATTGTCTGCTTCGACCATCGCGACGATCTTGTCATAGGGAACTACACGGAAAATTGAATAATTAAACAAGACATACAAAATCGCCACGCCCGTGATTGCCAAAATCAAGGACAATGGAATGTTGCGCTTCGGATTCTTAATCTCTTCGGCGATGTTATTGAGGTTCGTCCATCCTTCATAGGCCCAAAGCGTGGCAATGACAGCAAAACCAATCATCGACATCAGCGTGCCGAAAGAGGGCATTTCTCCCGGCATCATGAAGAGATCCGGCGATTCCGTGCCAAAGAAAAGACCGGCAAAGAGAATGAGAAGAATCGGCAGTAGCTTCAAAACCATGAAAACATTTTGAAGTCGACTACCCAATCCGACACCGCGAATGTTAATGAAAGTCAACAACAAAACGGTGCCAACAGCGATCACCTTTTGCATCATTGGATCAATGGTCCACAACGAATTAAGTGCCGCCGCGAAAGCCACCGCCAAAGCCGCGATGGAACCGGGGTTTGAAAGCGTGAAGTTGCCGAATCCGCACATAAAAGCGATGCGTTCGCCATAAGCCTCGCGCAAATACACATAGTAACCGCCGGCTCTCGGGATCATGGCTCCCAATTCAGCGAAGCAAATGCCGCTCAACAGCGTCACAATACCACCGATTAACCAAACTAAAAGGGAAAGTCCCGGGCTCATGCCGGCACGCTGCAAAACGATGGCGCCGATATAGAAGATGCCCGAGCCGATCATGATGCCGGCCAAAACAGAAATGCCACCGAAAAGCGTCACCTCGCGACGCATTTCGGTCTGCTCTGTTTGCAGATTGTTCATGGCAGAAGAATTAGTCGTCATTGTGTTTCCTTAACGAAATTCAAACAAGAGAATCAAAAAAAAAAGTTGCATCTACCGATGCAACCTTCCTTTTGTCTCACGTGTCCAATGACGACGGGGCGTTTGCGATCGATAGCTCCTCCACCTCAGAAGCCTGAAGCAGGAGTCATGGAAATATTTTTCCCATGCCCAACTGATTCGTCCCGCCGGACCAACCGTTTCGGCGAATCGACCTTTCACTGCCTTCCCCGGGCGCCCCCTCTGGCAATTACTTTTTCTCTTCGCGCCTCTATCAACTTTGTCAAGAAATTTACACCTGAAAAAGCCGCCTTGTAAAGGGCAAATTTGCAAAAAAAGAGGATCGCATCCAACAAAATGCGATCCTCCTAAGCAAAAGACACTAAAAAATGGGGTTTAGGCTTGTGAAGACTTCACATCAAATGTGAAATGATCATCCTTGGCACCAACAACCACCGTGTCTTTCGGTTTGACCGTGCCGTTTAACAACAAGCGTGACAAACCGTTTTCGATATGGTCTTGAATGGCACGCTTGAGCGGACGAGCGCCAAAGAGTGGATCAAAGCCCACTTTGGCGATTTCGGACAGCGCATCGTCATTCACTTCGAGCGTGATATCCTGGGCCTTCACACGCGAAGCCAATTTCGCCAATTGAATCTTGGCGATGTCCTTGATCACCGATTCGCCCAACGCATTAAAGACCACGATCTCATCAATACGGTTGATGAATTCCGGCCTGAAGTGTTGACGCACTTCCTGCATCACGGCCTCTTTCACTTCCTCTTGCGGATGACCCACCAAGTTTTGGATCTCCTGGGAACCCAAATTACTGGTCATAATGATGACTGTATTCTTAAAGTCCACGGTGCGACCCTGGCCATCGGTCATTCTGCCGTCATCCAGTACCTGCAAAAGGACGTTGAAAACATCCGGGTGCGCTTTTTCAACTTCATCGAGCAAAATCACGCTGTAGGGTTTGCGGCGCACGGCTTCCGTCAAATACCCGCCTTCTTCATAGCCGACATATCCCGGAGGCGCACCGATTAAACGAGCCACAGAGTGCTTTTCCATGAATTCACTCATATCGATGCGAATCATGGCGTCTTCCGTGTCAAAAAGGAATTCGGCCAAAGCCTTTGTCAATTCCGTTTTACCCACACCGGTCGGCCC